>CAZZLI010000010.1:35238-38076 GCA_964655055.1 uncultured Ferruginibacter sp. | reverse complement strand
ATATTACCCTCGAACAGGTGGACCTGACCGAAATGGTGACCCATATCTTCAACGACCTTCGGTTTGCCGCGAGCGGTGAGATAGAATTGAAGATCAACGCCCCGGAAAAGACCCTGATCCAAACCGACCGGCTTCGGCTCGGTGTATTGCTTAAGAATATCATCGGCAACAGCATCAAGTACCGCCGTGAAGGAATACCCACAATAGTTGAAACAGGCATCGTTATCGGAGCCGATAAGGTTTTGATATCTGTCAAGGACAACGGCGAGGGCATTGCCCCGAAGCATCTGGCCAAGGTGTTCGATATGTTCTACCGGGGCACAACTTCCAGCATAGGAACCGGGCTTGGGTTATATATTTGTAGGGAAATAGCCGGAAAACTGGGCGGGGAACTCTCCATCGAATCGCAACATGGGGAGGGTACCACGGTGCTCATTTCCCTGCCGCTGAAGATGCCGGCTTCCAACCAACAAGAGGCAACCCGAAAGCAATGAGAATTTATCTGGTGGATGACGACGACCTGTTCAACTACCTCAATGAAGCGGTAATCCGCCGGGTAGCACCCGATGCCCTGATCAGCACCTACAAATCGGGGGAGGATGTACAACAGGCCATCCTGGGTATCCGTGAAGAAGATGAAGTGCCCGATATCATGCTGCTCGATATCCGGATGCCTGATATGGACGGGTTCGAACTGCTGAAAGTTCTCGGAACTATGGAAAAAAATCCAATCGCTCGTACAAGAATTTATATGCTTTCCTCTTCCCTTGACGAAAGGGATCTGGACAAGGCCAACGATAACCCGCTGGTGACGGCGTTTTTAAGCAAGCCGCTTACCATCGAAAAATTCACGGAAATCTATCACCTGTTCAACCCCCCTATTTCGCTCTGAACAGGAGATTGATTGCCCCTTCAATACATACAACGCAAAGCTTCCCGGCAGGACATGAGCAGCGAGAACAGTTATCATAAACACCTTCAGCGGCAGATCAACCGGTATTTGCCCGAACGGCTCGCTTCCGATCCGGAGCTGCAACTTTTTCTGTCGAAAATCAACGATTCCTTCGAAGCCGGCGACAGAGACCGCGAACTCTCCGAACGGGCGTTCCGTATTTCAGAGGCAGAGTACGACCAGATCCATCAGCGGCTTCGCGCCCAGCTGATCCGGCAGCAGGAAGTGGCGAACAAACTGAAGTCTTCGCTGAGCATCATCACCGGAACCGAAATCGATGAGCTTTCCGACGACCTGGTGGTACTTTCCAACCTGCTTCGGCTGGAAACCACGAAGCGGAAAGATGCGGAAAGTATTTTCGAGTCGCTGGTTAAAAGTGTGGAAGACGGAATCCTGCTGGAAGATATCAACGGGAAGGTATTGCTGGCCAACCAGGCATTCTGCGATCTTTTCCGCCTCAGCGGCTGTCCCAAAACACTTACGACAAAAACAAGAAAGCGTATCGTAAACATCATCGACACGCAGTTTTCCGATCCCGAACAGTTCAGGGCCATCGTGCAGGAAAAGTATGAAAGCCGCGAAAAGGGAAAGCCCTCGATCCTGCAGCTTATCGACGGGCGCATTGTGGAGATGGACTACGTTCCTTTTTTTGTGGGCGAAGAGTTACGCGGCACACTCTGGCAATACCGCGATATCACCGAACGCGAACGGGCACAAAACGCCATGATCGAGCGCGAGCTCACCAACAATATCATTCTCAACGGTTCGCCCGACGCCATTGTGATCATCGACAGCGAAGGAAGGATCAACTTCTGGAACAAAAGGGCCGAAAACATCTTCGGTTGGACGTACGAAGAGGTAGCCAATCAACCCCTTGCCGAATTCATCATTCCGGAAGAATACCGTAGCGCCCATCATGCGGGCATGAACCGCTTTCAGGCAACCGGCATTGCGCGTATTCTCGACAGGATCATCGAAATCACTGCCGTTACGCGCAGTGGCACCACCATTTTTGTCGAACTCTGTATCGTAAAATACATCAAGGAAGACGGCACGTTTTTCCTCAGCTATATCCGCGACATTTCCGACCGGAAGAAAATGGAACAGCAGCTCAGGGAACGGGAAAGCCTGCTGAAAAAGAGCCAGGAGATCTCCGATGCCGGAAGCTGGGAATACGATTTTGAAACCCGGCGCTTCCTGTGGACTGAAAACCTCTACCGGATCCGGGGGCTGGATCCTGAATTGCACGAGCTCTCGGAAGAAACCATGCTCGACATCGTACACCCACAGGACCGTGCCGAAGTGTACCATACCATCCGAAAAGCGATACAGAACGAGGGTCCGTTCAACATCACCTACCGGATCATCCTGCCCAACCATGAAGTCCGTATCCAGAACGATGTGGGGGAAATCATTTCCGACAAAAACGGTAAGCCGGCTAAGCTGATGGGTGTAGTGCACGACGTAACGCTGCAGAAACGCGCAGAGGAGGAATTGATGCGGCAAAAGAAGTTCACCGACGACATCCTCAACACCATGCCTGCCGACATTGCGGTGTTCGACAAAAGTCACCGGTATTTGTTTGTCAACAAAAAGGGCATCAAAAACGACGAACTCAGGCGTTGGATCATCGGCAAAAATGATTTTGAATATGCCCGCCACAGGAATCTCGACCCTTCTACTGCAGATATAAGGAGAGCCTTTTTTGATCAAGCGGTGAATACCCGAGATAATGTAGACTGGATCGACGAGCACAGCACCCCGGAAGGAAAAAAACGGTATCTCTTGCGACGTTTTTATCCCTACTACCTGAATGACGAACTGCAGTTTGTGATCGGTTACGGTATCGACATCACCGAGCGCAAGGAAATCGAGCTGCAGCTGGA
>CAZZLI010000010.1:33028-35138 GCA_964655055.1 uncultured Ferruginibacter sp. | reverse complement strand
CTGCTGGTACAGGACATCATCAGCCTGCTGCAGCGCCAGATCAATGAAACGCAAGGCATCATCATCCGGGAAGACCTGCCGGTCATCAACGGTTACAAGACGCCGCTCAAGCAGGTGTTCCAGAACCTGATTTCCAACGCCTTGAAATACAGGCACAAGGACATCGCCCCGGAAATCGTTATCAGTGCCCGCAAGACAAAAACAGAATGGGAGTTTTGCGTGGCCGATAACGGCATCGGCATCTCCGAAGAGTATTTTGTCAAAATCTTCGAACTCTTCCAGCGCCTGCATACCAAGGACGAATATTCAGGCACGGGTATCGGTCTTTCCATCACCAAAAAAATCGTAGAGAACATGGGTGGCCGTATCTGGGTAAGTTCCACCCCGGGCAAGGGCAGCAAATTTTCCTTCAGTGTACCGCTTTTGATGCCGGAAGCATGAAATGTCGGGGCTTTTCATTATTTTACAACGGAGTAACGATTGAATCAGTTGCTTCTTACCTCTTTTTTGACTGAAACCATTATTCCTGCATCATGCAACCCATTAAGATCCTTCTGGTGGAGGATAACGAAGGCGACGAACTGCTTATTCGCGAAGCCTTTGAGGAAATCCGGCTCACCAATGAAATCGACGTAGCCCGCGACGGTCAGGCCGCCATCAGCCGGCTGAGCCGCGAGGGGGAATACGCCGGTACCGAACTGCCCGACCTGGTAATCCTCGACATCAACCTGCCTAAAAGGAATGGCCATGAGGTGCTCCGGTTCATCAAGGAAAACGAACTCCTGAAACACCTGCCGGTTATCATGTTCACCACATCGCCCTCCCAGGAGGATGTGCGCTCGGCCTACAGACACTATGCCAATTGTTATATTGTGAAACCCTTCGATTCGGCCGACTTCATCAATACCGTGATCCAGATTGAAAACTTCTGGTTCAATATTGTGAAGTTGCCCGGCAAATAGTACCGATTGGATATCTGTAATGGCCAAATTTCAATGGCCCAAACAGCTATCACATCGGCATTATACAGGGAAGTTTTTGTGCAGAACGATAAATCACTTTCGTATACGATGAATTTCAACAAGCCCCTGCAGATCCTTGTCGTTGAAGATAATCCGGGAGATCTCGAGCTGATTGGTGAATACCTGACAGAAGCCTTGCCCAGCTCCACCATCACCCATGCCGCCAGTTTCGGCAAGGCAAAGGAACAGCTTGTCGCCGACCACAGCTTCCATATCATCCTGCTCGACCTTACCCTGCCCGATGAGCGGGGCGAAGACCTGATCCGCAAGATCATCGATCTGGCAGGCGATATTCCTGTAGTAGCCCTCACCGGTTTTTCGGACCTCGATTTCAGCATCCGTTCCCTCTCGCTCGGCATCAGCGACTACCTGATGAAGGACGACATGAATCCGGCCATCCTTTCGAAGTCGATTTTCTACACCCTCGAACGGAAGCGCATCGGCCGTGCCTTGCGGGAATCGGAGAAGCGCTATGTCACCCTCTTCGAAATGAACCCGCAGGCCATCTGGGTGGTCGACCGCAAACACCTGCATTTCTACAAGATGAACAAAGCGGTGGAAGACAGCCTCGGCTATACCCGGGAGGAACTGACAAATAAACGCCTGAAAAGCGTGATTGCCGAAGACCCCGACAACCTGCTGGAACAGGGGATATCGGCCAAACCCGAGCAGGCCGTATACGGCAGGCTGGTGATGAAAACCAAAAACAACGACCTGCTGCATCTCGACATTTCCTGCACGCCCATCAGCATCGAAGACCATGAATACCTGCTGTTCAGCGGCAACGACGTCACCGCAAAAATCCTGCTCGACAACCAGATCACCAAGGCCATCATCAAGGCGCAGGAAGACGAACGCTACGAAATCGGCGCCGAACTGCACGACAATGTCTGCCAGATTCTTGCCGGCAGCCAGATGAGCCTCGGGCTGATCAAAAGCAACCTGCAGGGTACTTCACTCGAATACTACAACCACTGCCGCGAAAACCTGTCCCTGGCATCCACCGAAATCCGCAACCTCTCGCACCGGCTGGCCCCCGTGTTTTTCGACGATAAGAAACTGGAAGAGGCCTTTCTCTCGCTGATCAA
>CAZZLI010000010.1:0-32928 GCA_964655055.1 uncultured Ferruginibacter sp. | reverse complement strand
GCCTCGTCAGGCCTTGGGCTTGTCGCCCAGCATCAGCAGTTCATTCACCTGTACTTCGGTGATGTACTTTTTGTTGCCCTCCTTGTCGGTATAGCTCCGGTTGATGAGCTTGCCTTCCAGGGCCACTTCCCTGCCTTTGCTCAGCAGCTTCTCGGCGATTTCCGCCACTTTTCCCCAGGCAACAATATTGTGCCACTGGGTTTCGGTAACTTTTTCGCCGCTGGCGGTGCGGTAGGCCTCATTGGTGGCAATGCTGAACCGGGCCATCTTCTTTCCGCTTTCCATGGTCCTCACCTCGGGGGTGTTCCCCAGGTTGCCGATCAGCTGGACCTTGTTTCTCAATGCGTACATAAACGTTGGTTTTGTGCCGGCAATCCATGTGTATTTCAGGATGCCGGCGGGTGAACAATTATTCCATCCGCCACCGCGGCGCCACGGCAACGACGGAGCAAATGTGCATCTGCATGGTTTTTTTACCCGGAGCGCAAGTGGTTATTCCCGTAAAAAAGCGGTTAAAACCGCTTGCAACAGGGCGGGGCCTGAAACTAGTTTGCGGAAAATCATAATCCCATGCTCACCCAACCCGAATGCCGCTGCTGCATCACCTGCAGGAAACCGCTGCGCGGCCGCAGCGACAAAAAGTTTTGCGACGACTACTGCCGCAACCAGTACAACAACCATCACCGGCTGCACAATCCCGACAACCGCCGCGTGCGGAAGATCAACGGGGTGCTGGAAAAAAACCGGAAAATCCTGGAGTCGCTGCTGCCCTCCGAAGAAGATACGCTGAAGATCAGCCGCGATCAACTGAATACCCTGGGCTTCAGTTTTCGGTTCATCACCCATATCCAAACCGGGCGTAACGGCAAAACCTGTTTCTGCTGTTACGACTACGGCTATGTGCCGGTGGACCAGGAGCGTCTTTTGCTGGTAAGAAGGAAGATGGAAGAATGGCTTAACTGAACCGGATGCGTAGCGTCAGTTCACCGGGCATTTTTCGTGATAGTTGACCAGAACGATCTTGTCGCGGGTGAATACAAAGCCTTCGTATTGTTTTTCGATCTGCTCCAGAAGTTCCAGAATCGCCTCGAGGCTGTTCATGGTAACCAGGCGGCCCCGGTATTCCTTGATGTTCGGCAGGCCGCGCAGATAATTCGCATAGTGGCGCCGCATTTCCAGAATGCCCACCACCGGGCCTTTCCAGGCTACCGACTTGACCAGATGCTTGCGGCAAACCGCCACCCGTTGCGCCACTGTGGGCGGAGGCAGGTGCTCCCCGGTTTTCATGAAATGCTTGATTTCATTGAAGATCCAGGGATAGCCGATGGCTGCACGCCCGATCATGATGCCGTCGATACCATACCGGTTCCTGTATTCAAGGGCTTTTTCGGGCGAATCGATGTCGCCGTTGCCGAATATGGGAATGCGGATGCGCGGATTGTTCTTCACCTTGCCGATCAGCGTCCAGTCGGCCTCGCCCTTATACATCTGCACGCGGGTGCGCCCGTGTATGCTGAGTGCCTTGATTCCAACATCCTGCAAACGCTCGGCTACTTCTTCGATGTTGAGGCTGTTGTTGTCCCAGCCCAATCGGGTTTTCACCGTCACCGGCAATGTAGTTGAACGCACCACCGAAGCGGTGAGCCGTACCATCAGGTCCACATCGCGCAATACCCCTGCGCCTGCACCTTTGAGGGCCACTTTTTTTACCGGACAGCCGAAATTGATGTCAACCAGGTCGGGCGATACCGTTTCACAGATTTTGGCGCTTAACCCCAATGCCTCTTCGTCGCCCCCGAAAATCTGTATGCCGAAGGGCCGTTCCTCTTCCTCGAAATCAAGTTTCTTACGGCTTTTGATGGCATCACGAATTAGCCCCTCACTGCTGATGAATTCGCTGTACATGACATCGGCACCATTATCCTTGCATACCGAACGGAAAGGCGGGTCGCTCACATCCTCCATGGGAGCAAGAAGGAGGGGGAAATCGGGCAGAACAATGGGTCCGATACTGGGCATGGCTGAGGAATGAACGGTGTGGTACAAAAATAACACTAACCTCGTAACGGCTCCTGGATCATAATTTCCTCTTGCGCAGATTCCTTTCCTAAATCGTAATATCTCGAAGCGGAATGCCGCTATTTTTGGCTTTACCTTTTTGAATACGCCGTTCAATATCGCCCTGGTTGGGAACCCCAACAGCGGGAAAAGTTCGCTTTTCAACGCCCTTACCGGCCTGCGCCAGCGTGTGGGCAATTTTCCCGGCGTAACGGTGGATAAGAAAACAGGGACCTGCCCGATGTCGGAACGCTTTTCGGCCGAACTCACCGACCTGCCCGGAACCTATAGCCTCTATCCCCGACGGACTGATGAGTGGGTGGCTTACCGGGTATTGCTGATGGACGACGATACGGTAAAGCCCGACATGATTTTGCTGGTGGCCGATGCCAGCAACCTAAAACGCAACCTGCTTTTCTGCTCACAGATCATCGATTTGAAAATTCCCGTGGTGGTGGCGCTGACCATGATGGACATTGCCGCCGGCAAAGGCACCAAGATTGATATTCCCCGTCTTGAACGGTCGCTGGGCGTTCCGGTGGTTCCGGTGAACCCGCGGAAAAACAAGGGGATCACGCAACTCAAAAAAACAATAGAGCAACTGGCGCTTCATCCCGCCCCGCACCCCAGGCCCTTTATCGCCAACCGTGCATTTGCCGAAGCGGCCATTGATGAAACACAACAACTGGTTCCCGGCATCAGCGATTACAAGGCGCTGCACCTGCTCATCCATCATCAGACGCTGAGCCTTCCCGGAAACATCCGCACGACGATGGGTGCTATTGTGCAACGGCATCGCTTCAATGCCACCAAAACGCAGGCCGAGGAAATCATGGAGCGGTACAGCCGCATCAAACTTATCATGCAGCAGTCGGTCGTGGAAGCCGACCCGCTCAAGAAAGCCCTGTTCACCGAGCGGCTCGACAATATCCTGCTGCACCGCACCTGGGGTTATGTGATTTTGCTGGGCGTTCTGTTCCTGCTCTTCCAAAGCGTATTCTGGATCGCGCGTTATCCGATGGACGGCATCGAATGGCTGTTCGGGCAGATGGCTGCCGGTCTTGGAACCCTGCTGCCTCAGGTATGGTGGAGCGATCTGCTCATCAATGGTGTGCTGGCGGGCCTGAGCGGCATCCTGGTTTTTGTGCCGCAGATCATGATCCTTTTCGGCCTGATCACCTTGCTTGAAGATACCGGCTATATGGCCCGCATGAGTTTTTTGTCGGACAAGCTGATGCGTAAGGCCGGACTCAACGGCAAGAGCATCATGCCCATGATCAGCGGATTCGCCTGCGCGGTGCCCGCCATCATGAGTGCACGGAATATTGAAAACCGGAAAGAGCGCCTGCTTACGATACTGGTTACTCCGTTCATGAGCTGCAGCGCGCGCCTGCCGGTGTACACCATCCTGATTGCCCTGGTTATTCCGCCGAAACTTTATTTCGGATTCCTGAGCCTGCAGGGTCTGGTCATGATGGGGCTTTATCTGCTTGGAATTATCATGGCCCTGCTTACGGCCTATGTGCTGCGCTTTTTCATCCGCATCAGCGAGAAAAGTTACTTCATTCTTGAGCTGCCCGTTTACCGGAGTCCGCGCTGGAAGAACGCACTCAGCACCATGGTTGAAAAAGCGCGCATTTTCGTGTTTGATGCCGGTAAGGTCATCATGGTCATCAGCTTGCTGCTCTGGGTGCTCAGCAACTTCGGTCCGCCTGCGGGTATGAACAAGGTGCGTGAAGACTATAATACCGCCTTACAGCAGCCCGGAGCCGATACCACGGCGCTGGAGCAACAGAAAAGAACCCGACTGCTCGAACACTCTTTTGCGGGACTGACCGGAAAGTTCATAGAACCGCTGATTGCTCCGTTGGGGTACGACTGGAAGATCGGCATCGCGCTGGTGACCTCTTTTGCCGCACGCGAAGTGTTTGTAGGCACCATGGCTACACTATATAGTGTGGGGGAAGACGATGTGAAAACCGCAGGCACGCTCCGCGAAAAAATGGCTGCGGCCGTCAAACCCGACGGAACAAAAATTTATACCCTTGCCACCGGCATCAGCCTGATGATATTTTATGTGCTGGCCATGCAATGCATGAGCACCCTGGCCGTGGTGAAGCGGGAAACCCGAACCTGGAAATGGCCGGTTGTGCAGCTGATGATGATGACCACCCTTGCCTATCTGATAAGCTGGATCGCCTACAGGTTGCTGAGCTGACCGCCGCGGGAGAAAGCAATTCGGAATATTCTGTTAAAACAGGATTTAGCTCAGTGCGCATCAGGAGGCAACCCCCTACTTTTACACCGAATCCGGCCAGAAAATTCCGGATCAACCACCAAACATGAAACCGTATATCAACAGCCTGATCATCGGCGGCGCTATCGTGCTTACCGCGTTGATTTTTGCCGGTGCATTCAAAAACCGCAACAGGGCGGGCAATACCATTTCCGTAACCGGACTGGGCAGCAAGAACTTCATATCGGACCTGATTGTTTGGAACGGCAACTTCACACGAAAAAGCCCTGAATTGAAAGAGGCCTATGCCGCGCTTGACAAGGACCGTGAAAACATCAAGAACTATATGATCTCCAAGGGCATCAAGGCCGAAAGCATCATCTTCTCGGCGGTGGATATCGAAAAAGAGTTTGAAGACCTGTATGACAACAACGGCAACAAGACGCGCTCGGTATTCACCGGGTACAAACTGAAACAGAACATACAGATCGAATCCGGCGAAGTGGACAAGATCGAAGACGTATCACGTCAGGTCACGGAACTGATCAACTCGGGCATTGAATTTTATTCCTCCGCCCCCGAATATTATTATACCAAGATGGCCGAACTGAAAATCGCCATGATTGCCGAAGCCACCAAAGATGCCAACAACCGCGCCACCAAAATCGCTGAAAATGCCGGCAGCAGTGTCGGACGGTTGAAGAAAGCCGATATGGGCGTGTTTCAGATTGTGGCGCAAAACTCATCGGAAGATTTTTCCTGGGGCGGCGCGTTCAACACCTCTTCCAAACGCAAGACCGCAACCATCACCGTAAAGCTGGATTACGAAACGAATTAAACGGGTTCTGATAATAAAGCGAGATGAGAAAGGGATGGAAGTTCCGCATCTTGAAGATTTCATCGGCTCTATACCCCTCGTATAAGCGATTATCCCCGTAGTTTTGCGGCATGCCGAACCTTAACGGCTGCCTGCTAATGAAACATACTCCGTTCACCGAAATCCATACCGCCCTTGGTGCGAAAATGGCGCCCTTCGCCGGATATTCCATGCCCATCAGTTATACCGGCATCAACGACGAGCATGCGGCGGTGCGCAAGAATGCCGGTGTATTCGATGTGAGCCATATGGGCGAGTTCCTCATCCGTGGCGAACAGGCCCTGCCGCTGATCCAGCGCCTGACGACCAATGATGCGTCCAAACTTACCAACGGGAAAGCGCAGTACAGTTGCATGACCAACGAAGCGGGAGGAATCGTGGACGACCTGCTGGTTTATTGTCTTGAAGAGAACAACCTGTATATGCTGGTGGTGAACGCCGGCAATATTGAAAAAGACTGGAAATGGATTTCCGATCACAACACCGGTAATGCCGTGATGCAGGATATCAGCGCGCAAACCTGCCTGCTTGCGGTACAGGGGCCCAATGCCACGAAGATTCTTCAGCCCCTGACCGATATGGATCTTCTCAACCTGCGTTATTATACGTTTGTCAAAGGCCGATTCGCAGGAATCGACAATGTGCTGATCAGTGCCACGGGCTACACGGGTGCCGGCGGTGTTGAAATCTATTTTGAAAACAAGGGTGCCGCTGCAAACACGATCTGGTCGGCGATCTTTGAGGCGGGAAAAGCAGCGGGCATCAAACCCATCGGCCTGGGTGCGCGTGATACGCTGCGGCTTGAAATGGGCTTCTGCCTTTATGGAAACGACATTGATGATAGCACATCGCCGCTCGAAGCCGGCCTGGGCTGGATCACCAAATTCAGCAAGCCGTTCACCGCAAGCAACCTGTTGGAAAAACAAAAAGCCGAAGGCTTGAAGAAGCGGCTTGTCGGTTTTGAACTGATCGACAAGGGAATCGCCCGGCACGACTATGCCATCACCGACGCATCGGGAACCACGGTGGGCCGTGTGACTTCGGGCACCCAGTCGCCCAGCCTCGGAAAAGCCATCGGCATGGGTTATGTGCCCGCCGGTATGGCCGCAGCAGGCACTGAAATCCATATCGCGGTGCGCGACAAGCTGCTGAAGGCGGTAGTGGTAAAAATACCTTTCGAATAAGCGGAGCAGGAAACCGGAAACTGTTTTATGCCCAGCATCCATCTGACCACATTCATTGAAGCGCCCTTCGAGCGGGTGTTCGATCTGAGCCGGAGCATCAACCTGCACCGGATATCGCTTTCGCATACCAACGAGAAGGCGGTTGACGGCCTGATGAACGGCCTGGTTCAGGAAGGCGATACGGTGGTATGGGAGGCCGACCACCTGTTCAAAAAAAGAAAGTTCGAAGATTGCATCATCGCCCTGCAGCATCCTCATTATTACAGCGGAGAGATGCGGAAGGGCGATTTCAAATCCTTCATCCACCATCATCATTTCAAGCCTGCAGAAAACGGAACCATCATGATCGACCGGGTGGAATTTGAAAGCCGCTTCGGATGGCCGGGCAAACTGCTCGACCGCCTCTATCTCAAAAACTATGTTGAACAACTGCTCAGGGGCCGCAACGCAATCATTCGCGAATATGCCGAAAGTGCCAAATGGAAGGCGATCCTGCTGCGTTGATTCTTTTTGTACCACTCAAGAACCGCTGAACCATGAGTAAGCCAAAACCTGTACTGCATTCCTGTTTTTCTCCTGCACTGCTTCATCTCTATGATGTCACCGATACGATTGTGGTGGTCATTGATGTGTTCAGGGCTACCAGCACCATTGCCGCCGCTTTGCATAACGGTGCACGCTATGTGATACCTGTCGATTCCATACCGGCTGCCGTAGAAATCAGCCGAACCACCGGCGGCATCGCTGCAGGAGAACGCGACGGCCGCATCGCCGAAGGCCTGCAATATGGGAACTCACCGTTCGAATATCCGCGCGAATTCATTGAAGGGAAAATCCTGGTACTCACCACCACCAACGGTACGCGCTTGCTGCATCTTGCCCTTGAACGCGGTGCCGATACCATCATCACCGGTTCGTTTCCCAATCTTTCAGCGGTTTGTCGTTTCCTTACCGCTCAGGGAAAAAATGTATTGCTGGGTTGTGCGGGGTGGAAGGACCGGTTCAATATGGAAGACATGATTTTCGCAGGCGCGGTCATCAGCCGCGTGAAAGAACAGTTCACCATCCATTGCGACAGTTCGCTCACGGCCTGTATGATGTACGAACAACACCGGCACCGCATACATGAAATGGCCAGGGAGTTCACCCACTACCACCGGCTGGTGGACCGGTTCGGGCTGATTGAGGATATCGCATTCTGCCTCACGCCCGATGTGGCGGATGTATTGCCGGTTTATGTCAACAACCGGCTTGAAGCCGCAGGCCGTTTATGAAGAAAGAATAAATCCTATTTCAGCACTTCCTCAAGTTTTTTCTCCAGTGCCGCACCGCGCAGGTCGCTGGCAATGATTTTTCCCGAAGGATCGAGCAGCACATTGTAGGGGATGCCGTCAAGCTTGTAAAGTTCCGTTGCCGCGCTGTTCCAGTATTTTAGGTCGCTGATCTGGGTCCAGGTAAGCCCGTCTTCACGTATCGCGTTCAGCCAGGCCTGCTTCTCGCGGTCGAGCGATACGCCAAGCACGGTGAAGTTTTTGGTATTGAACCGGCGGTAGGCCTTCACCACATTCGGATTTTCGCCGCGGCAGGGACCGCACCAGCTTGCCCAAAAATCAACCAGCACATATTTACCCCGCAGGCTGCTCAGTGAAACCATCTTGCCGCTGGTATCGGGCATGCTGAGTTCGGGGGCCATTTTTCCGACAATCGCTTCAGCGGAACCGCCGGCCTCTTCGGCTTTTTTATCCTGTGCGGCTTTAGCCATCATTTCCCGGAAGTCGGCCGCGATTTTCGCTACGGTTTCATTTTCCGGAAAACGGCGCGTAAGCCCGTCAACGGTTTTTTGCAGTTTTTCTGGTTCGATTTCCCGCGTGAATCCCAGCACAAACAAGGCCATGCTGGCATTCGTAACGGTATCGGCATAGCCGAGGATCTGCTTCCTGTGTTCGATGCTTTTTTGGTCGAAGGCCGACTTCAATACGCGAAATGCGCTGTCGGATTCGGTGGGATTCGGATGTGTCTTCAACTGTTTTGCCAGGGTATCCAGTTCGGTCAGCCTTCGGTTGTAGGCAACAATGAAATCGCCGAGTTGCTTGCTGCGCAGGGTGTTGACGTTGATATGTTCATAATCCGGTTTTGACACATCAGCATCAAGGATAACCGTATTGCGGTCGTTGATGAAGAGATAGGCGGCATCATTTTTTTCGAGCCGGATGCGGAACAGGCCTTCGCCCGGAGCATTGCCCCGGAGTTCGTAGCGGCCGTTTTTGAGTTCGGCGGTATCGAGTACTTCAGGCTCGCGGCCGGTGAAATACAGCTCCTCGAGATAGACCTGCTGGTTGGCGGCATTCTTGATTTCGCCGCGTACCAGGAGTTCACCGGAATCGGCATTGTTCTTACAACCGGTAACTGCAAAAAAGATTAACAGGATCAGCGGGATCTTATTCAGGTGTTGTTTCATGATTGGTGTATTGAAAGTAGAACTGTTTTTCGTGTAATCAACGGCCAAGTTTTTTGGCAAGCATCTGGTTGACCTGTTCCATGGCGGCTTTTCCTTTGCTGAGTTTTTTCACTTCTCCGGCAAACAGACCCAGCAAACCTTTTCTGCCCGACTGGTATTCCTTCACTTTTTCGGGAAACCTTGCCAGCACTTCGTCCACCCAGGTTTCCAGCAATCCCTGATCGCTTTCCTGTACGAGTTCAAGTCGACGGGCAATTGCCAGAGCGTCTTCTTTGGGATGGCTCATCAGTTCCGAAAAAATCCGTCCTGACGCCTGGCTGAAACTAAGTGTTCCCTCCTCCACCAAAGCAATCAGCCGCGCCAGTGCCGAAGGCGATAAGCCAAAACGGTTAATGGTTTTTTTCTCCGTATTCAGGAAGGTCTGTACAGGCCCCATCATCCAGTTGGCCGCAGGCTTGTAATGCCCGTTGATTGTTGCAACCGCTTCAAAATACAGGGCCCCTTCACGGTCGCTGCAAAGATACTCCGCATCGTAGGCTGAAAGTCCGTACCTGTCGCGGAACCGCTGTTGCATGATTTCCTCCGGTTCGGGCATTGCGGCTTTGACTTCCCGAATCATTGAATCGCTGATCCGCACAGGGGGAAGGTCGGGGTCGGCGAAATACCGGTAGTCTTCGGCCTCCTCCTTGCTGCGCAGCGCGATGGTGGTATGGGAAGCTTCATCGTAACTGCGGGTTTGCTGTAAAACTGGTTGTCCGGTTCGCAGGCATTCAGTAAGCCTTGCGCTTTCCAGCAGGATTGCCTGGCGCACATGGCGGATGCTGTTCAGGTTTTTTATTTCCACCCGTGTACCCAGTATGGTACTGCCTTTGGGGCGTACGGAAATATTCACATCGCAACGGAAACTTCCTTCCTCCATATTTCCGTCGCAGATGCCGAGCCAGCGCACTTTTTTCCGCAGAACGGTGAGGTAACGGGCCGCATCATCGGCGCTGTGGATGACCGGCTCAGAAACGATTTCGAGCAGCGGAACCCCGGCCCGGTTGAAATCGAGCAGGGTTTCCGAGGCGGAAGCATCGTGGATACTTTTACCGGCATCTTCTTCGATATGGATGCGGTTCAGCGCGATTTTTTTTATGTTGTTGGAATCGGAGATGTCGACGAAACCGCCGGTACAGATGGGGTCGGTATGCTGGCTGATCTGATAGCCTTTGGGAAGGTCGGGATAGAAATAATTCTTCCGGGCGAATCGGCTTACCGGATGGATATGGCAATGCAGGGCAAGTCCGAGGCGAACCGCGTATTCAACCACCTTCTTGTTCAATACCGGTAGTGTGCCCGGGTGGGCCAGAGAAATGGCGCTGACATGACTGTTGGGTGAACCGCCGTAACCCGCATCATCGGCACAGAACAACTTGGTTGCCGTATCCAGTTGCGCATGCACTTCCAGCCCGATCACCGTCTCGTACGCGGAGTTGTCCATGATGCGGGTAAAATTAGGGAAAAGGCGAGTGGTGCAGGAGGTTTACCGCCTCCTTTGGAGGGGCCGGGGGAGACCATCCTGCACTCAGAGATTGATGGTTTTCAGCTTTTGCGGTATGCGGAGCGTGCTTTCTTTTTCCTTGCCGTTGCGGAGGTACTTGATGCGGTATTCGCTTTTGAGTTCGGTTGCGGCAAGTTGTTCCCGCGCATCATCGGTATTTCTGATCCGTTGCCCGTCGATTTCGGTAAGCAGATCCTCTTTCTCCAATCCGGCTGCGGCTGCGGCTGATTGTTCTTCAATACCGATCACCTTGACCCCGCCGCCTTCCACATCCTGAAGTTTCAGTCCGAGTTTTTTACGGCGGTGACCCGGAGCGTTTTCTTCGGCATCGTAATTGCCGTCCATGCCGGGCATGCGGCCGAAGGGCATACCGAATGCCCCTCCATCGAAACCCGGCATGCTGAATGAAAATGCCTGCGGTGCGCGGCGGCCTTCACCTTTTCGCTCACCCAGTGTTACGGTGGCTTTCTGCGCCTTTCCGTTTCGTTTATACTTGACCGTTACCTTTTCGCCGGGTTCATAGAGTCCGATAATCCGCGAAAGCGCATCGGGATTTTCTATTTCCTTGTCTTCAATCTGGATAATGATGTCTCCGCTTTTCAATCCCGCCTTTTCCGCCGCGCTTTCGGGACTCACCTCCTGGATCATGGCGCCTGCGCCGCGTTCATCGGGCTTTTGCGTGGTCACGCCCAGAAAAACCTTCCCGCTTCCCGGCTCATCGGCTGCTCCGTCTTCGCCCATAAAGGGGCCGCCCCCGAATCCGTCGCGGAAATTGAATTCCATCCGACTGCCATTGTCGGAAATGATCATTTTCCGCTTGCTGATGGTGATATCCTTTTCGGTAAATGACTCCAATGGTTTTCCATTGATGGAAATCTTATCGCCGTCGATGGTGATGTTGTATGTTTTTTCCTTATCGCCGTTGCGCCGGATGATGATTTCTTCGGTTTTTTTCTCCCGGGAGGGGTTGTCCTGGGCTTCGGCAGCCGGAACAAATAAAAGTCCGGCAAGCACAAACAGATAAAAGAGGTTATATTTCATAAAATCGGTTTGATACCGGCAACAGGCCGGTGGTGCTGACATGGGTGCAAAATTAAAAAAATCTTTTGCGGTCCTGTACGATGCTGTTGTTTTACAATTCTGTTAACAGACGAGGGCACCGGAATGAAAAATAATTCCTGCTCCTGGATGTTTAAACGAAAAGGGATAAGAAGCGCCGAATTGACTCCTTGGATTACATTGAATTTGGCCTATTGGGCCAGATCTACAAGCAGCGAAGCCGCCTCAAACAAAGGAACCAATCCGTTGGCCATCAGGGTGTTCCCCCCGTCGGACACATCCCAAAAAGGCAGGTAGCCGAAAACTGAAGTATCGTTCCCCGCATCATAAGACATCAGGGTCAGATTGCCGGCCCGGGCGCCGGTATGGCCGCGGCCGAATTCAAGGAATTCCTGGGAACCATAGGTATATTTCGAATTGCTGTAATCGGGTGCCAACGGCGTGTACAACAGCTGTAGGGTCTGCGCGTTCAAGGGTCCGTTGCCTTTGTAGGTGGTACGGATCCAGTCATGCACGGCTTTCAGGGTTCCCTGGCCATTGCCTTCCCCGATGATGATGGACGGATTGTACTGCAACACGGTGGTCGTGTCGGAACCTCCTTGGAATATGAATCCGTTGCAACCCGGAGCAGGAATGCGGTTGTCGGCCGGCTGGTCCGGGAAGCGGATGCCGGTTCCGGTACCCGGAACGGCGGCCAGCATCACATCGGTCATGTAGTTGGAAAAGGTTTTGGTAGTAGCCGTACGCGCGGAATATACCCGGCCGATGATGACAGAGAGCATGCTGTAACCCGTGTTCGAATAATGATAGCCTGTGCCCGGAGGGAAATAACTGAGGTTATTGGTAACAATGGCCTGTGTGTACTGGTCGGTGGAGAACAGGTGGTTGGGATTGATGTTCAACATGTAATCCGTATAAGTAGCCCCCAGGGAGGGAACCACATCGTTGTCGGCGTCAAATACCCCGGCGGTATGGCTCATGAGCTGGCGGAGGGTGATTTGCGACTTGTAGGGAATGTTCCATGCGGACGTGGTGGGCACATAGGGCGTGTTAGTACCGGGAATGTTGGCGGTGATCACATCGTCGATGTTCACCCAGCCGTCCTCCGCCATGTTGAGTACCGCCGCCGATGTGAACGTTTTGGTTACCGAAGCGAACCGCAGCCAGTGCCCGGAACTGAGTTTCTCGGAAGCGCTGCCGGCCGATGAGATAAAGTAAGTTCCCTGCGGACTTTGCACATAGAAATGCATGCCACGGCAGGAGATTCCGGTACGGGCTTCCAAAGCGGTTCGGACACTATCGGCCTTGGCCTGCATTTTTTCGAGACGGATGTCGGGAGCCGGGGTGCTGCTTTTCCTGCAGGAACTAAATGCCAGAGCCGACGAAAGGGCGACCAACAGGATTGCATTTGCTGAATAGCGGGTGCCCCTGAAGAGATGCGTGCTTGAAAAAAAATTCATTGGTGTTGATTTGTCCGGGTTGTTCTTCGCATCGAAACCGGCGGTTGGACAACCTGAAGGTTAAACGATTATTAATGTAAATATATAAATCGAAATCCGGTTGGGAATGATGAAGTATCTGTTATTTCCGACATTGACACAGGGAAGTTGCCGGTACATGTCAACCATCATCTTTCAGTCATGGGTAAACCCCCTTTTTTAACGATACCCTCAAATGTTTTCGTTTAATCTACCCTGCGCGAAGGCCAATAATCAACCCGCCTATCATGCCTTCAGCACCGCACGAATAGCTTCAATGACCTGCTTCAGTGCCCCGGGCTGCTGCCCACCGGCGGTTGCGAGTGTAGGGCTTCCACCGCCACCGCCTTTGATGAGCGGAGCCACCTGGTTTTTGATGAGCGAGGAGGCGTCGATTTTTTTTGCGGCAACCACGGTATTCGCCACGCCTACGGCCACATGAGCCTTGCCGTCGATATTGCTGCAGAGCACGATCACATGGTCATTGATATGATGCTGAAGGTCGGCACAAAGTTTTTTTAGCGCTTCAGGACCACTCACTTCCACCAGGTCGCCAATGAAACTTACCTGGTTGATGATTTCATCCTGCTGCATCAATTCGTTGCGGATGGCCACCAGCTGACGGGCTTCCAGGTTCTCGATACGCTTGCGCATGGCCGTATGCTCTTCCTGCAGTGATTCGATTGACTTGCCGATATCACGCGTATTTTTCAGCTGTGCCCTGATGGAATTCATCGTTGCGAATTGTTGTTCGATCAGCCGTTCTGCCGCTTCTCCGCATACGGCTTCAATACGACGAACCCCCGCGGCAACCGCGCTTTCAGCCGTAATCTTGAAATAGCCGAGTTCGCCGGTAGCACCCACATGCGAGCCGCCGCAGAGTTCGATCGAATAGCCGGGATCCATCACTACCACCCGTACGGTATCGCCGTATTTTTCGCCAAACAAGGCCATGGCGCCGAGGGCGATGGCCTCATCTTTCTTCATGGATTTGATCACCACGGGCAGATTCTCGCGGATCTTCCGGTTGACCAGTGCTTCCACCGCTGCAATCTCCTCCGGAGTCATCTTGGCAAAATGACTGAAGTCGAACCGCAGGTAATCGGCACAAACCAGACTGCCTTTTTGTGCAACATGCTTTCCGAGTACCTGGCGCAGTGCGGCATGCATCAGGTGCGTGGCACTGTGGTGCAGGGCGATGGCTTTACGCCGTGCCGCATCTATTCGGGCTTCGGCAGGCTGTCCCGGGTTTTCGGGCAAGGTTTCGGTGAAATGGACGATCAGGTCGTTTTCTTTTCGGGTATCCGTAACTGTTATCGTTTCGCTGCCGAATTGCAGGGTGCCGGTATCGCCCACCTGCCCGCCGCTCTCGGCGTAAAAAGGGGTTTGGTCAAGTACAATCTGGTAGTAGGTTTTTCCCTTGCCGCTCACCTTGCGGTAGCGCACCAGCCGGCTTTCTGTATCCATCACCGCGTATCCTGCAAAGCCGCTGACCGGAACTTCGGCGACCGTCACCCAGTCATCGGTGCTCAGTACGGTTGCAGCCCGGCTCCGGTCTTTCTGTTGCCGGAGTTCTTTTTCAAAACCGGCTTCATCAACCCTCAGTTTTTTCTCCGTGGCAATCAGCCGGGTAAGGTCAATCGGAAATCCATAGGTGTCGTAGAGTTCAAAGGCGGCAGCGCCGTCGATTACGGTATTAGACCCCATGGAAGCGATCAGTTCATCGATGCGCTTGAGCCCCTTTTCAAGGGTACGCAAAAACGCTTCTTCCTCTTCCCGGATCACGCGGGCTACAAAGTCCTGCTGCTGCATCAGCTCGGGAAAAATTTCGGAAAACTGCCGGGCGATCACCGGAAGCAGCTGATACAATAACGGTGTCTTGTACCCGAGACAGGAATAATAGTAGCGTACCGCACGGCGCAGGATGCGGCGGATCACATAACCGGCTCCGGTGTTCGAAGGCAACTGCCCGTCGGCAATGGTGAAGGCGATGGCGCGGATATGGTCGGCCAGCACCCGGAAGGCGATGCTTTCGGTATCGGTTCCTCCGGTGTACCGGTGTCCGGTTATTTTTTCCGTTTCAGCGATGGTGCCGCTGAACACGTCGGTATCGTAATTGCTGCTTTTGTTCTGCAATACGCGCACCAGCCGTTCAAAGCCCATACCGGTGTCGACATGCGTTGCAGGCAACGGTTCCAGGCTTCCGTCTTTCCGCCGGTTGTACTGCATGAATACATTGTTCCAGATTTCGATGACCTGGGGATGGTCCTTGTTGACCAGATCGCGGCCCGGAAACGCTTTCCGTTCTTCCTCGCTCCGGCAGTCCACATGGATTTCCGAACAGGGTCCGCAGGGTCCGGTATCGCCCATCTCCCAGAAATTATCCTTCTTGTTGCCGAAAACAATATGGTCTTCGGGCACGATTGTTTTCCATTCCTCAAGTGCAATGCTGGAAGGCGGCAGGTTTTCACGGGCGTCACCTTCGAACACCGTAACATAGAGGCGGTCTTTGGGAATGCAGTACACTTCGGTAAGCAGCTCCCAGCTCCAGGCAATGGCTTCTTTCTTGAAATAATCGCCGAAGCTCCAGTTGCCCAGCATTTCGAACATGGTGTGGTGGTAGGTATCCACGCCCACTTCCTCCAGATCGTTGTGCTTGCCGCTGACCCGAAGGCACTTTTGCGTATTCGCCGCCCGCTTGTAAGGGGCGGGCTTGTTGCCGAGGAAATAATCCTTGTACTGGTTCATGCCCGCATTCGTGAACAGCAGGGTGGGATCGTCTTTCAATACGATGGGAGCCGAGGGAACGATGGTATGCTCCTTCGATCGGAAAAATTCAAGAAACTGCTTGCGGATTTCGGCGCTCGACATCATAAATCGTTGATTGGTATGGGATTTTGCCGCTTATCAAACTATATTTGTGCGATACGGCGGTGCGTAAAGGTAGCAAAATAGCCACTACGGGCCGGCCGGCCGTTTCACCGAACCGTAATCGTACAGTCCGGATACAGGGTCTTTCTTTTACCGCTGATTCCGGGTTGCCGCACCGCATGAAGAAGATCAAATATTTCTACAACGCCAACACGTTGCGCTACGAAAAGCTGGTGACCCCGCTTCGGGTGAAACTGCTCCGTGTTTTCGGCGTACTCTCGGCCCTGCTGGTGAGTTCGGTGCTGGTGATCGTTCTTTATACCCGCTTTGTTCCCCGCCCGCAGGACAAGATGCTGCTGTACCGGTACGACGCCATGAAGGAGAATTACGGCGCGCTTTCCTCAAGGGTCAAGGCGCTGGAGCAGGAAATGATTGCGCTGGAGAAACGCGACAATGATGTGTACCGCTCCATCTTTGAAGCGAACCCGCTGCCCGACAGCGCCCGTGCGAAACTTACCGAAGTGAAGAAAGAGCTGGATATGGTGAGCAAGATGGATGAAGAGCAACTTTCCGAAGGCATCAACTCCACCCTAACCAACATCAGCGCACGCATCGCTTACCAGCAGCGGAGTTACGACGCGATTGAGAAGCTGATCAGCAACCAGGAGAACAAGCTGAGCAGCATACCCGCCATACAGCCGGTGAGCAACAAGGAACTCACCCGCATCGCCAGCGGCTTCGGCATGCGCATCCATCCCATTTACGGTATCGCCAAAATGCATAACGGACTCGACTTCACCGCCCCGCAGGGTACACCCATCTATGCTACCGGAGATGGAACCGTTACGACTGCCGGTATGGGTGGAGGTGCCGGTAACCATGTCATTATCAACCATGGATATGGTTATGAAACCGTGTACATGCACATGGTGCGGATTCGTGCACGGGATGGTCAGCGGGTGAAACGGGGCGAAGTGATCGGCTGGGTGGGAACCACGGGGGCCAGTACGGGTCCGCATTGCCATTACGAAGTGCATATCAACGGGTCGCCCGTGGATCCGGTCTATTTTTTCTATAACGATTTAAATGCCGAACAGTATGATCGTTTGCTGAAGCTTGCCGAGACGGGAAGCGCCAAAAGTTTCGACTGAGTACAAAGGCGAATTTTTTCGCTGGGCGGCTATTTTCACAGGATTGGCATACCTTTAATGAACACCAGAACAGATGCTGAGCAAACCGAAACAGATTTCCCTGTTTGACTTTGACGAGCCCGCCGAAGTCCCGCAAAAAAAACCGTCGGCCCAAAAGCAATCAACGCCGCAACCGGTTGCCGAAGTTGTTTCCGCAGATGAAACACCGGCTGTTATCGAACTTCCCGATTCCTTTTCACCGGTCGCGAAAAAAGAACAGGAAGAACCGTCTTCTCCGGCAAAACCTGCAAAAGCAAAAGCGTCCATCCATCAACGCAAAAGCACCAGGGGAAGAAAGAGCATCCGTGAACTCAGTGCCGAAGCCCATCTGGTGAATGTACCTCCCGATGAAGAACTGTTCCAGAAAAGTTATTATGCCATTGGCAAGGTGGCCGAAATGTTCCGGGTGAACCAGTCGCTGCTCCGGCTTTGGGAAAACGAGTTCGATATCCTCAAGCCCCGCAAAAACGGGAAGGGCGACCGTTACTTCCGTCCCGAAGATGTCAAAAACATCCAGCTCATTTATCACCTGACCCGAGAGCGCAAATACACCATGGAGGGCGCCAAGGAATATTTCCGCAACAACAAAAGGGCCGATGAAAAATTCGCCCTGATTGAATCGCTCAAAAAAATAAAAAGCTTCCTGCTTGAACTCAAAGCCAATCTCTGACCGGGTAATTTGCACGGTACTGCTTTTCTTTCTGATGATGCCAGGGGCAATGTTGCAGGCCCAGCAATTGTTTTCGCGCATTCCCGATTCAAAAGATTCCACCAAGACCATCCTTAGCGGAATCATCTCCCGCTCGCTGCTGGAAAATGATGCGACGTTCAGCTGGATGGCTTCCGGCTACCGCGATTATGTTCCTTCTCCAAAACTTGTTGAAGAAGGCCGTCGGCAAAACGATGCCCATCTGCTGGTTTTCGGCGGTACCTGGTGTGAAGACACGCAATTCATCCTGCCCCGGTTTTTCCGGCTGGCCGACAGTTGCGGCATCACGGAAAAACAGATTTCCCTGTTTACGGTCAATCGCGACAAACAGGCGGCGGGCGGACTCTCAAGGGCATTCAACATCACCAATGTGCCCACCATCATTGTGATGCACGGCGGTGTGGAAACCGGCCGTGTCGTGGAATATGGAAAAACGGGTAGCTGGGACAAGGAACTCTGTGAATTATTGTCGCGCGCCCGCTGAAGATTAGCGGAAAAAACCCTTCAATAACCATCCGATGTTTTTCCGACAACACCGAGCAGCAGGTATCATCTTTCTTGCCCTTGTTTGTACTTCATGTTTAGCAACTTCGCAGCAAACCCGGCTCAGGCCCGGATTTGACAAGGAGGAATACCGGGAACTACTGAAGGTGTCTTCCCGTCAGGGCGATTCACTCTACAACCCGGACCTGCCCGCACCGCAACGGTTCAGCAGGATCTACCGCTCTGAAATCATGGGGCTCGACAACCGCTGGGAGCTCTGGATTGCTCCCGATTCAACTGCAGCAATCAGCATCCGCGGTACTACACGCAAGCAGGAAAGCTGGATGGAAAACCTTTATGCCGCCATGGTACCGGCAAGCGGTAGCCTGCAACTCGCATCCGATTTCACCTTCCCCTATACACTTTCCACACATCCGCAGGCGGCCGTACATGCGGGCTGGTTGATTGGTACCGCATTCATTGCCCGCGACCTTCTGCCCCGTCTTGATTCACTGGCCCGAACAGGAGTTCACGATATCCTGATTATCGGACATAGCCAGGGAGGTGCAATAGCTTGCCTGCTGAGCGCTTACCTGAGTGAACTAAAATCAACGGGAAAAATCAATGGACGCCTGAAGTTGAAAACCTATGCCAGCGCAGCACCCAAGGCCGGCAACCTCTATTTCGCCTACGACTATGAAACCCGCTATAAGGGGGGCTGGGCCTTTAATGTCGTGAACGCTGCCGACTGGGTGCCCGAAGCGCCTTTCTCCATACAGACGCTGAACGATTTCAACAAGGCGAACCCCTTCTCGCAGGTGGACGCCTCGTTGAAGAAACTTCCTTTCACCAAACGCATTGCTGCACGCTATGTGTATAACAACCTGCGCAAGCCAACAGAGAAAGCCCATCGACGATTTCAGCACATGCTCGGCAAACGGATAAGCAATGAAGTGCGCAAATATCTTCCTGAATTCGTAGTGCCGGAATTCTTTCCGTCCAGCAATTATGTGCGCACCGGCACGCCGGTAGTCCTCTATCCGCAGCAGGAGTATTATTCCCGGTTTCCTGATGATGCAAAAAAAATCTGGACCCATCACGCATTCGAGCCCTATCTCTATCTGACTGATAACTACTGATTAACCTACAGCAGCCTCGGATGGCGGTGTTGTCATCCGCAGACCCAGCGCCTCCAATTCCTCTTTAGTGGACAACAGGAGGTCTTGTTTGATGGTGTCAAATTCCTGCAAGGTGATGGCACGCGTGAAATATTCGATGGTAATCAGGATGCCGGTTCTTCCCATGTCTTTCATGAAAACTTCGGGCGATTGAATTTCAGGTGATTGGGTTTCGAAGCGGAGGCGCAGCTTGTCGAGCAGGATGCGAACGCGGGTCACTGCAGTGTTCGGCTCCAGCTCAAATCGGATCTCCGCCCGCCTTGCCGTTCGGTGGCTCCAGTTGTCAACCATGCTGTCGACCATCTGCTTGTTGGGCACAGTGACCAGGGTTTTTTCCGGAGTGCGGATCCGCGTGCTGCGCAGGCCGATATGCTCGACCGTGCCCTGTACATTGTTCAGTTTGACCAGATCGCCCGTGAAAAACGGCTTGTCGAAAAAAATGATGAACGATGCGATCAGGTTTTCAAGACTTTCCTTGGCGGCCAGGGCGATAGCCGCGCCCACAATGCTCAGCCCCGTAAGCAACTCGCCGATGGGCTGGTTGAAACAGGCTTTGATGATCCAAAGGATTCCCAGCAGCCCGATCAGCACTTTGAAGAAGTCACGGAAAAAAACAATCAGCTGGTTATCCTTCCGGTCGATATTGTGGCTGGCTTTTTCTTCCAGCACCCGTGCAATAAAATCCACCACGCGCAGCAGCAGGCGGATGAAGGAAAGGATGATGATGCCGACTCCGGCCCGCTGCAGGATATCGCGGCTGCTGTGCCCGTAAAGTTCAAACTCGAAGGCCTGCGGGAAATTCAGTTTGTCAATCGTGAATACGGCAACGGTAATCAGCAGGAACCAGGAGATGGGGGAAGCGACCTCTTCCAGAAAAATCCGCCGGTCGATATTTCCCATCATCCGTCCACCGATCCGGTAGATCAGGCTACCCAGGTAACGGCCAATGAATTTTTTCACCAGCACCATCACACCGATAATGAATCCCACAACCAGGTAAGCGCCGAGGGTATTGCCGAGCAGGGTTTGCTGAAGGAAGTTCATAAGCAGAAATAGTTATTGACTGACCCGGTATTGCACGATGCCGTTTTTCCGCATCAGGAACACGCGTTCTTTCCCGGCCATTTTCTGTACCGCATCGCTGAACGCATCAGGCAGGGGATAGGATTTAAGCTGCAACGATCCCACCGGATACTGATTCAGCTTCTCCCCCTCGAATCCGTAAAGCGTTTTGCCGATCACGGCGATATCCTGCCAGTGCAAAAAAGGAATCCGTGATTTGAAGGCGCCGTAATAATCAAAAATATAAAACCCTTTTTCAGGGTCATACAAGTAGATGAACCCGTCGCGGTCGGTGAGCTGCACCGGAGAAGGCAATGTGTCGAATACCTGCCGCAGATCCACCGTGGTCATCAGCACTTCGCCATTGTCGCCGATTTTCTTGATCCGCGCATCCCCTTCATCGAAAACCCATATATTATTATCGTAGGAAGTGCCGATGGCTTTCACATTGAAAATGTTCTGCCGGCGCAGGTTGATGACATTGCGGATGTTCAGGAAACGGTCGAGAACCACGACAGTCGAAAACTGCCGGTAATACAGCAATAACTTAAGCGGATTGGTCACATCCATATAATCGAGCCGGCCGTATTGCCGCACATCATTGAACACGCCCGCCGAATCGCCCCGGGCCGTAATCTTCTTCAACTGGTTGCCGTTGCTGAGCAGATAAATATTGTCGAGGTTATCGGCCGTAAAATAGGAAAACTGCCCCGGAATGGTTCGGGTTTCCGTAAACACGGTATCGTTCTGTGCTCCTGAACATAGCGGTAGCGCAAGTAACGCAACGCAAACCAGGTTCAGAATGCCTCTTTGCATGGACTCAGGGATTGTAGGATAAGAGTTGAACCGCTTCGCCATCAAAAACGGCATAGTTGCTGTAATTGATCCATTCGCCGAGGTTGATGTACCGGCTTTTTTCGCTGAGTCGGAAATCAATGGGCAGATGCCGGTGCCCGAAGATGAAACAATCAACAGCCTCGGTTTTGAGCACTTCGCGCGCATACACGATCAACCACTCGTTTTCCTCGCCCTGGAAGACTTCCTTCCTATCCATATCGGCCTCCCGGCTCTTGCGCGAAAAATAGTGGGCAAGACCCATACCCAGTGATGGCGGAATCATACCGAAGGCCCATTGGCAAAGCGGATTCCGGAAGATCTTTTTCAGCATCTTGTAGCCATGGTCGCCGGGTCCCTGTCCATCGCCATGCCCCACGAGAAAGCGCTTGCCGTAGAAATCGAACCGTGTGGGCTCAAAGTAAACCTGCATGCCGATTTCTTTCTGGAAATAATTCCGCACCCACATATCATGGTTGCCTACAAAAAAATGAAGTCGGATGCCTGCGTCTGAAAGTTCGGCCAGTTTGCCCAGCAAACGCACATGCCCCTTGGGCACCACCTTGCGGTATTCGAACCAGAAATCGAAAAGATCGCCGACAAGAAAAATTTCCGCCGCATCATTACGGATGCTATCCAGAAAAGCCACAATTTTTTTCTCGCGCGCAAGACTTTTTTCCCCGTTGGGAACACCAAGATGGAAATCAGAGAGAAAAAAGATTTTTGTTCCGGAAGGCATGTTGCGCAAGGGATATCCTGTCTTCAAAAATAAACATTCGCTCCAATAGGCCGTCAGACGGGGTTCAATTATTTGAACCCGTTTGCCGTTCTTTTTTTACTTTGTGAGGTATGGTGCTGCTTTATTCGCCTTTTACGACGCCGCGGCTCAAGTACATTGCGTCGTTCATCTTCAGCGAACGGCTCGGGCTTCCGGTACGCATCACCCAGTCTCCCGATGAACTTGATGACTTTGATGGTGTGCGGATCAATTATTCCCGCAATGAAATTTCAGTCAATTGCATCCACATTTTTCCAAGTGGATTCCTGCAAGAGCAATCCATTCGTTCGTTCATTCCCGAATACCGCCGCGATGGCAACCGGCATCTGCTTTTTCCTGTTTCTTCCGGCGATTTGTCCTTCGATCTTTTATCCGCGTCTTTTTATCTGCTGAGCCGTTACGAAGAATACCTGCCGCATAAGAAAGACCTTTTCGGCCGCTTCGCCCATGAGGAATCGCTGGCCTGGAAACTGGGTATCCTCCAACAGCCGTTGATTGATCAATGGGTTCTCGAGTTGTCGCAAAAACTAAAACAACGGTTCCCTAATGTCCCATCCAGGACACCGGAATTTTCCTTTCGGCCCACTTACGATATTGATAATGCCTATGCCTATAACCATAAAAGCTTCCGGCGTAAACTAGGGGGATGGCTTCGTTCACCTTCGCTGAACCGGCTACGGGTGTTAATGGGAACCATGCTTGATCCTTACGACGCCTATCGATTCATGGACGAGTTGCATGCACGTTTTGAGTTGTCGCCCTTGTATTTTTTCCTTGCTGCAAAAGAGATCGGCGGATACGACCGGAATATTGATCGTGGTCCCGCTTTGTCAGAACTGATTTCGAACCATGTCAGTAAGTACAGGGTGGGTCTGCATCCGGGCTGGAAGAGCGGCGACAGCGAAGCCGTACTGCAAGAAGAAAAACACTATCTGGAAACGGTTGCGGGAAAGGAAATACGGCATTCCCGCCAACACTTCATCCGATTCAATCTTCCTGATGGCTATCGGCGGCTTATCGATATAGGTATTACCGATGATTATTCGATGGGATACGGCAGCATCAACGGATTCCGGGCTTCTACCGGTGCTTCTTTTCACTGGTATGATCTGGAAAAAGAATCATCAACCGGTTTAACCATTCACCCCTTCTGTTTCATGGATGCCAATTCCTTTTATGAACAACGGTTATCGCCCGATGCGGCACTGGACGAACTGATACAGTATCATCGGGTGTGCAAAGAAGCCGGTACAACGCTTGCCACAATCTGGCACAATCATTTTCTGGGTTCAGCCCCGCAGTTTGCCGGATGGCGTGAAACCTATGAAGCCTTTCTCAATCAATCTCTCCGGCATTGACCGGCCGGCGGTTGCGTACACTGTAGTTCACCAGAAAAACGCCTGAAAGCGTCACTACCGAGCCCCAGAAGATATATGCTGTCAACTTTTCATCAAGAATGAACGCTCCGGTAATCATGGCTACTATGGGGTTGATATAGGCATAAAGTGAGAACAAGGCAGGTGGCAGGGTTTTCATGGAATAAATGAAAGCCGCAAAGCTGATCAGCGATCCGGCAACCACAAGATAAAGCACCGAAAACCAGCCATGCAGGGGAATAGCGTTGAGCGGCAGTGGTTCCTCGTGTATCAGGGAAATCGCAGCCATCATTGTGGCGCTTGTCAGCATCTGCCAACCGGTAGCATGATAGGGATTGAGCGAAATATTCCTTCGGGCGATGACCATGGTGCCGATACTCCACGAAAACATTGCGGAAAGCGAAAGGCTCACGCCGAAGAAAAAACCCGGACCGGGATGGTGGAATATGTTTTCGTAAAAAACGATAGCCACACCGCCGATCCCCAGCAGGAGGCCTGCCAGTGTAAGCAGGTTGATGGAGCGGGAACCGAAAAACAGCCGTTCGGCCAACACCACAGTCAACGGATACAGGGCCCCGATTAGCGCACTCAGTCCCACAGGTATGAATTTCAGGCTCCAGGTACTGAGCCCGTTTGCTCCCACAAACATGAGCAGGGCCATACCGGCTATCCAGATGAATTGGCGGGAATTTGGCAATGGCAGTTTTCGATAGCCGGCGAAATATCCGACCAGTACGGCTCCTGCAATTCCCTGCCGCAGGGCTGCCATCTGAAAAGGCGGAAGATACCGTACCCCGATTTTGCTGACCGCCCAGGTGGTGCCCCATACGATGCAGGTAATGCAGAGGGCAAGATAGCCTCCGGTCTTATCGTTGGAACTGTTCAATGCGTTCAATGTTTGAAATGACGGAGTCCGGTTAGCACCAGCACCAGATTGTTGTCGCGGCAATACGTTATCGAATCCTCATCGCGGATTGAACCCCCGGGCTGGATGAACGCCGCTATGCCAGCTTCGTGGGCGACTCGTACACAATCGTCGAACGGAAAAAAAGCATCACTGGCCAGAACGGCTCCGGCTACACGAAAATTGAATTGGGCTGCTTTGGCAATTGCCTGTCGCAGCGCATCAATCCGGCTGGTTTGTCCGCAACCCTTGCCGATCAGTTGAAGATGCTCAACCAATGCAATGGCATTGCTTTTCAAATGCTTGCAAATAATGTTGGCAAAGAGCAGGTTAAGCTTTTCCTGTGCTGAAGACTCTCGTGCGCCGGATTCCTTCCAGTTCAAAAAATTGCCCCTGTCTTTTTCCTGCAACAGTATTCCGTTCAGCAAACTCTTCTGCTGTGCCGAAGGGGTTGCCGCTCCTTGCTTCTGCTGCAGCAGGATGCGGTTTTTGCGCGCCGACAGCAGTTGGAGCGCATCTTCATCAAAAGCCGGTGCAACAAGTACTTCGAAAAAAACAGGATGTATGGCTTCGGCCATTGCCCGGTCTACAGGCCGGTTGGTGATGATGATACCGCCGAAGGCGCTTTCAGGATCGCCGGCCAGTGCGGCTTCCCACGCTTCACGCCCCGAAGTTCGGATGGCACAACCGCAAACATTGGTGTGCTTAAGGATGGCACAGCAGTACTCCGGCGTATTTTCTTCACGCATCAGTTCCTGCAGATCGTCTATCAACTCTACAGCGGCATCGGTATCAACAAGGTTGTTGTAGGAGAGTTCTTTGCCGCTTAACTGCCTGAACCCATCATCGAGGTTGCCGGCAAACCAACCCGACTGATGCGGATTCTCGCCGTAACGCAGGGTTTTGAACAAACTTCCGAACGGTTGCTGAAAACGGGTTTGGTGGAAATAATTGGAAATGGCGAAGTCGTATGCGGTACAGCGGTCGAATGCCCTGATGGCCAGGTCGCGCCGTTGTTCAGGCGTGGTGCATCCCTCCTGCGAACGAAGCAGTTCTTCCAGCAAGGCATAATGCCTGCGGTCGGCAACAACGGCCACATGTGCATGGTTTTTTGCCGCTGCACGAATCATCGAAGGTCCGCCGATATCGATCTTCTCAATGATGGCTGCTTCTTCGGTTGTTGCTGCCACGGTTTCTTCAAACGGATAAAGGTCCACAATCACCAGGTCAATAAGCGGCAATCCGTGTTCCTGAAGCGCCTGCCGATCTTCCTGGTTTTCACGGCGGGCCAGAATACCGCCGAATATTTTGGGATGCAGGGTTTTCACGCGCCCGCCTAAAATGGAAGGAAATCCGGTGATGGTTTCAACAGCGATACAGGGAATCTTCATGGAGCGGATATGCTGCTCGGTACCCCCTGTGGAATAGAGGACAACGCCCTGCTGATGCAACAGGCTGATCAGGGAATCCAGCCCTTCTTTGTTGAACACGGAGATGAGTGCGGAGCTGATTTTTTTCATGGAAGTGGTTGCAGAAAAAGCGGCGGTACTGTCATTCCGTAATAAGACAGAAAGCACCGTGCTCCTGTACGATATGAAAAGGCAAAGCTAATTCTTCACAGGCGTTCTTCCATTGTTCGGTTTTCCACAAGGCATTCGAGGCGTCAGCCACATATTGTTTTGCGGCGAATGCGGAATCGATCTGCGCAATGCTCATCCGCATGTTTTTTGACAGCACCACAAGATCAACCGTAACTTTTTTATCGGGCATGTTAAATTTCCATGAATGTTCCAGAAACAGGATTTTTTTTCCGCCGAAAACATATAATGGGAAACCGTCCACCGGTTTTTGCAGGGTTCCCAGTGTATCGGTAAGCACCAACGTTGCATGCGCCGGCTGAATATGAAAACGATTCATGGCATCTTCCTGCACCGGGGCCGGATCGCCACGGTAGCGGTAACGGTTTCCCTGAATGAATTCCACAGCCCGCTGTCCGCCGATATTGAAAATCCAGACACATTGTCGCTTTGCGCGCATCAGTTCATCATAGCGGTAAACAAAAACCAGCAACAAGAGTAGCACTGCGGCGATTTTGATTTCGCGTTTTCTGCGCAGCAGCAATCCCGCGCTTGCAGCAGCGATAAAGGAATAGATGAGTATCGTTGTGGCAACAGTAGCCGGTATCTGTTCCCAAACCGAAAGCGGGGAACGGTCGATCAGAGCGATCCAGCCATTCATCAGCCGGATAAGCGAATCGGTCAGCCAGGCAAGTGCCGGGGCCACAACAGGCAGGTTTCCGAATAGGACAAGCGCAATGCCGGTATAGATGGCAAATGCCGAAAGTGGAACCGCCAGCAGGTTTGCCGGAAGAAAGAGGTTGGGAAACTGATGGAAATAGAACAGACAAACCGGAAACGTGAGTAGTTGCGCCGCCATGGATACGGCCGACAACTTCCAGATCGCATCAAGCAACCGGTTCTGCAGCTGCATCATCCTGTAAAGCGGTTGCTGAAACAACATGATTCCCGCCACGGCCAGATAACTGAGCTGAAAGCCGATATCCCAGAGATGGAAAGGATGGAATACGAGCAGCAGAAAAGCTGATGCGGCAAGGGCATTAAGTCCCGATGCCGATTTACCCGACAAGCTGCCCAGTTCCACAACGCTGAACATCACTGCGGCGCGACATACCGATGCGGAAGCCCCCGTAAGCAGGGCAAAACTCCAGAGCCCTGCAATCCGCAGCAGCGATTGAAGTACCCTGCTGTTCTTCAGAAAAGGAACGAATACAAAAATCCGGTTCAGCAAGAGATAGATCAGTCCCAGATGCATGCCCGAAACGGCGATGATATGCACCACACCGGTATGGGTGTAACTGTCCAGCACATCCTGATCGAGCTCTTCAGTGTATCCAAGCAGCAGCGCCGCTGCAATGCCATAACTGTTGCCGGCATCGCCCAGGTTTTTCCGAAGCACATTAAGAATATATTCACGCGCAGCGACTAAACGGCTGCTTAATAACCCCGGCGCTGCATAACCCACGACGAATCGGTCATCGCTGTCAAGGAAAACGCGGTGATAGGTGTCGCGAAACCCGGCATAGCGGCTGTAGTTGAATGCCCCGGGATTCCCGCTGTTGCGGATAGGTTGCAGCTTTTTACAAATCAGCCAGATTTCGCCCCAGGCAGGAAAAGGCAATGCCGAATCTTTTTTCAGATACACCTGTATACGTCCGCAAACTTTTGTCCATTCACCTTCACGGATACTGCCCAGCACCGTACCCGATAACCGGATACGGTTTTTCCGTTCAAGCGGCGGCTCATCGATCCGGATGCAGACCTGATCACTGTCGTGCAGGTTGTTACCGATCCAGTTTTTACTGTTGCGGATATCATGTTGCCAAACACAAATCATCCCTAAGAAAAATAAAAGCAGGTGCAGAAAGATGCCGCAGAGTTTTCGGAAACGGAATTGAACGGCAATAGTGCGCGTATTCAGAAAAAGATAACCGGCAAGGCAAATGCCTGCGGCGAAAATTATCCATACAGGCGGACATGCTATTTCCCATTGCAGGATGATGCCGGACAGGAAGGGGAACAGGATACGCAGGAAGGGTGCGTTTTTCCATACCGGAAAATCGATGTTGCCGGATGACATATTTTTTGGGGGACAAGAAAAAACAAAGCGCCCGGTTCTGACCGGTGATTTCCTCATCGAGGGGGAAGAAAATTCACGCAGCCGGTTCTGTTACTTGCTGAGATGCATGCTGCGCTCGCGGTAGAGCTGGCGGAAATAAGGGTCGCGCAGGTCTTTGATGAAGCGGATGGCTTCACCCGTACTTTTCATTTCGGGGCCCAGTTCCTTATTTACGCCCGGAAACTTATTGAATGAGAATACGGGCTCCTTGATGGCAAAGCCGGTAAGGTTCTTATTGAAGGTGAAGTCCTTCAGCCTGTTCACGCCCAGCATGATCTTGGTGGCGATGTTGAGGTAGGGAATCTGATAGGCTTTGGCAATGAAGGGCGTGGTTCTCGAAGCACGGGGATTGGCTTCAATCACAAAGACATTACCGTCTTTGATGGCGAACTGGATGTTGATCAGCCCGCGGATGTTCAGGGCGCGCGCAATTTTCTCGGCATATTCTTCCATCGTGGCTACCACCATGGGCGAGAGGTTGAACTGGGGCAGCACGGCATTGCTGTCGCCGCTGTGGATGCCGGCGGGTTCAATATGTTCCATCACGCCCATCACATGAAAATCGGTGCCGTCAAATAATGCATCAATTTCAGCTTCCTGGCAGCGGTCAAGAAAATGATCGATCAGGATCTTGTTTCCGGGCAGATGCTTGAGCAGGCTAAGTACGCCCATCTCCAGTTCCTCATCGTTCAATACGATGCGCATGCGTTGACCACCCAGGACATAACTGGGCCGCACCAATACGGGATAGCCCACGGTTTTGGCAACGGCTATGGCTTCATCGGTATTATATGCTGTGCCGTAACGCGGATAGGGGATGCCGAGTTCCTTGAGCATATCGCTGAAGCGGCCGCGGTCTTCGGCAATATCCATATCGTTATACGACGTACCGATGATGGGAATGCCCAGCTCGTTGAGTTTGCGTGCGAGTTTCAGTGCGGTCTGCCCGCCCAGCTGCACGATCACCCCATCGGGCTTTTCGAGTTCGATGATTTCGCGGAGGTGCTCCCAGAATACCGGTTCAAAATAAAGTTTGTCGGCAATATCGAAATCTGTGCTTACCGTTTCGGGATTACAGTTGACCATGATGGCTTCGAAACCCGCTTCACGGATGGCCAGCAGGCCGTGCACGCAGCAGTAGTCGAATTCGATACCCTGCCCGATGCGGTTGGGGCCGCTGCCCAGCACCACGATTTTTTTCCGGCTGCCCGGTATCGATTCATTGGAAAAGTTTTTCGCTCCACTTTCCTGCGGCAACGCATAGGGCTGTTCGAAGGTGGAATAGTAATAGGGTGTTCGGGCTTCGAATTCCGCCGAACAGGTATCCACCATCTTGTAGGTGCGTGTGATGCCCAAAGCCTTTCGACGATGATAGAGGGTGTCCTCATCGTCATGACGCATGATGCGTACAAGCTGTTCGTCGCTGAACCCCAGCATCTTGGCTTCGCGCAACAGGTTTTCGGGTAAGCTGTCGGGTTGGTAGGCGGCGATTTCCTTTTCGCATTTGCAGAGCCGCTGTATTTCGGCAATGAACCATTTGTCGATGCCCGTGCTTTCGCAGATGCGGTTGATGCTGGCACCGGCCATCAGTGCGTCTTTGATGCGGAACACCCGATCCCAACGGGGCGTCTTGATGTATTCCAGCAACTCGTCGGCTTTCTTGAGGCTTTGCCCGTAATAGCCCAGGCCCACGGCCTCGTTCTCCAAACTCTGGCAGGCTTTCTGTATGGCTTCGCAGAAGCTTCTGCCGATGCCCATCACTTCGCCCACGCTCTTCATCTGAAAACCCAGCACATCGTTTGCGCCCTTGAACTTGTCGAAGTTCCAGCGGGGCATTTTCACAATCACATAATCGAGTGCCGGTTCAAAATAGGCCGATGTGTTTCCGGTGACGGGGTTGGGCAGTTCATCGAGATTGAAGCCTATGGCCAGTTTGGCTGCGATTTTGGCAATGGGGTATCCCGTGGCTTTGCTGGCCAGTGCCGAAGAGCGGCTGACACGGGGATTGATTTCCACGACAATGATTTCTTCGGTTTCGGGGTGCATGGCGAACTGCACGTTGCAGCCTCCGGCGAAATTGCCCAGTGCGCGCATCATGCGGATGGCCGTGTTGCGCATGCGCTGGAATGCTGTGTCGCTGAGCGTCATGGCGGGTGCAACGGTAATGCTGTCTCCCGTATGTACGCCCATGGGATCGAAGTTTTCCACCGAGCAGATGATGGCCACATTGTCGGCCGCATCGCGTAACAGTTCCAGTTCAAATTCTTTCCAGCCCAAAACGGCTTTTTCCACCAGCACTTCGTGGATGGGACTTGCCGTAAGGGCGCGGTTCAGGGCATCGTCGAGCTCTTCCCGTTTGAATACGATGCCGCCGCCTGTGCCGCCCAGGGTAAACGAAGGGCGCAGCACCAGGGGGAATCCGATTTCCTGGGCGAATTCCTTTCCTTCCAGAAAGGAGTTGGCGATTTTTGCGGGGCATACGGGAATCGCCATCTCAATCATCCACTGCCTGAACTTTTCGCGGTCTTCGGCCTTGTCGATGGCCTTGATATCTACGCCGATGAGCTGCACGCCGTATTGTTCCCAGATGCCGAGTTCGTCGGCTTCCTTGCAGAGGTTGAGTGCGGTTTGTCCGCCCATGGTGGGCAGCACGGCGTCGACATGCAGTCCGGTATTCTGTGTTTCTTCCAGGATCTGTCCGATACTTTCCACGGTAAGAGGAAGAAGATAAACCTTGTCGGCCATCATTGGGTCGGTCATGATGGTGGCTGGATTGCTGTTGATCAGCACCACCTTGATCCCTTCTTCACGAAGGCTGCGGGCTGCCTGGGTGCCGCTGTAATCGAATTCGCAGGCCTGCCCGATGATAATGGGGCCGCTGCCGATGATCAGTACCGATCGGATGGAAGGATTGGCGGGCATAGCGTGCTGACGAAGATAGAAAAAATGGGCAGCGCCGGCCTTGCCAGGTGGCAATTTCGCCGAAATTTAATATGGCGCAGAGGGGCCTTAGCTTGCAGAATGATAAAGGAGTCCCGTCATGGTCTCCCAAAGCCATTTTGTTCACGCTGCTATTGGGTTCGGTTTTATGATGTCACCCCTTCGGGGTTTGGCCGCTCTTGAGTTCGTTCTTTTTTAATAATTTCAACCCTCCGGGTTTGTCATTCGGCCGGCACTGATGCACGTTGAGGCTTAATGGAAACCCCCAAAGGGGCGACATCCTTATACTGGAAGCACCAAGGCAAACGACACAAAACCCCGAAGGGATGACATTATTATAACTTGCCGCAATAAAATCATGAACCCTGCGAAATCCCGAAGGGATGACATTATTATAGAAAAATTAATTATTATATCAACCCGAACCCCGAAGGGGTGACATAAGGTGGCAGGCACATATTCACAAGTCTATCTACAAGTCGTTTTTGCCGTAAAAGGCCGGCAAAATCTGATCGCCCCGTCATGGAAGAACGAATTACACCGGTATATGTCGGCAATCATTACGGCCAAGGAGCAAAAGGCGATTATTGTAAACGGGATGCCCGATCATATTCACGCGTTTATCGGGTTGAAACCTTCTATGAGGATATCTGACCTTGTGCGGGATGTGAAAAACAATTCATCCAGATTCATTAACGAGAAGGGGTTTCTGGAAAATAGCTTTTCCTGGCAGGAAGGATATGGCGTATTTTCCTATTCGCATTCACATATAGACCGGGTGTACAAGTATATCCTCAATCAGGAAGAACACCACCGTAACAAGAGCTTCAGGGATGAATATCTGGAATTTCTGAGGCAGTTTGAAATTGAATTCAAAGAAGAGTATGTATTTGAGTTCATCTGAGCAGCCATTACCGCCGGCAGCTAATCGTATTGACAACATGAATACGGTATTCAAGAAAATGGTGGCATTCAACTCGTGGCCCAAATAATCGGAGCGGAATCAGGGGGACCATAATGATTTTGGAAATTGATTATCCGATCAAGCACAACTTCGAAACGGAGGCACAATTATCCACTAGTACCCTTCAGGGATAATCATCCCGTTATGATGGTGGCCATGTTTCCCACTAGCGTATGACCGTCGGAAACAAACCCCGAAGGCCCATATCCACCACATTTTCGTTCAGGTCCACATCCCAGCGGCCGTTTCCATTTCCGTCCATCCACTCGAAACTTTTGTTGGTTGACAGATTGAGGTTCACCGTCACATTTCCGGTTTCGTTGCCCGTAATCACCAGCGGGGTATTGAAGGCTCCGGTTACCAGGCAGGAGCCCGCCGGAATGGGCGATGTAGCGAATATGGGATTCGGCACCGTGATGGAACCCGGAGGCGTCTGCCCGGTGGTGACGCCGTTGATAGTTTCCACGCCCCAGTAACCCTGCGGCTTATTGGCATTTACAGGAACCTGCTGGTTTTTGATGGTATAATTGCGGATGTAGGTATTGTACCCGACAAAACTGGCCAGCGTGCCCACATACGGTTGCCCACCGTAATAAAAAGTCACATCCCCGTTCTGATAAGAAAGCGATACACGGGCGTAGGTATAGGTTCCGGCCGACAAATCGCTGAGCGGTAGTTCAAGGAAAACCGCACCGGGATCTACCACTTTCGACTGATCGAAATCGATAGCCGTAGAGCCTCCCAACGAGGTCTCGGGCGCATGATACAGCACATCGCCTCCGCCGATCGGCGTCAATGCCGTCTGTGAAAACTCAAGATAGTGTGCGCCGATTTTCCGGACCATGGGATTTTGGCCGGCATGCCCCGCAGGTATCGAAACCGGCTGTCCGGTATTCCCCAACCGGCCCAGGGTGGGATCCACCTGAATTTTTATGATGAGTTTGGGTGCAGGCGGTGTAACCGGATTGTTCTCTTTTTTACAGGAGAAAAGTCCGAAAGCCAATAGCAAGAAAATCGGCAAGCTTTTGAGCTGGTGCATATTTATAATTT
>CAZZLI010000009.1:31782-41587 GCA_964655055.1 uncultured Ferruginibacter sp. | reverse complement strand
AGTAGTGGTATTTGGTGCGGCTATAGAATTAAAATTATTTCCTCTTATAGTGTTCACATTACCCCCATTTACTTGTATGGCCTGAATGGTTGGCGAATTATTGGTTGAAGAAAGATTGAAACTATTACTGGAAAGCGTGGTATTATGTCCAATTGTAGAGCCACCACTCAATAAAATCCCATTGATAGTACCACTGGTTGCTATAGTCACCGTATTTCCTCTAAGTGTTCCGGTTCCGTTTAATCCTGCATTATTACCGGGCTGAAATCCGATGCCCGTATGTGTTCCGCTGCCAGCAACAGTTATGTTTACCGTATCACTGCTAACATCCTTGGTAGAGTTGATGTTGGAGTTGCCATCAAGCGCGTTGATGCCACAAACATTACCGATACCCATGGTACCAGTGATTGTTACATTATTTCCAGTTATGCTTGAACTGGTCGGGGACGAGACGAAATATGAGGCAGTTCCCAGAGTTGCAGAAGAAGAAATACCATAAATAGGTCCCCCCTGAGTGCGGTCAAGAGAGATGATATTGTTGTTTATTGTCAGTGTCGAGTATCCGGCAAATTCATAGTTGATGCCTACTATGAGAGTAGAGCCACCAAAACCGGAGCGAAGGGTTGAACCCTGGGTGTTGAGCGTGTTGTTACTGATGTTGAGCGTATTGGTAGAAAGTACTGATCCCGCTCCACCTGTGCCATTGGCTGTAATAAAACTGAAACGGTTAGGTGATGTAATAACCCCAAACACAGCAGATCCAACCACCGATTGCCTCACACTTACAGTATTGGCGGTAATGGCCAACTGAGCAATGCTGGTGCCACCGCCCCCGGTATGTATTGGTACAATATCGCCAACTAAACTAAGGGTTGCTGTTGTTGCAGAAGAAGTTTGGTTGAAGATTACAGTATTGGAATTAATGGTAAGTGAAGAGAAGGTCAGTGAATTAGCGAAACACAAGATTCCATAAATAGGTGCATTAATGGCTGAGGGGGTGCCGTTACCATTCAGGGTTTGATTGAGCGTAATGCTATTTTGCTGAAAACTGGCGGCACCTGTGTTGTAGTTTGCTTTAATACCTGCCATCACATACGTGGTAGTTGTCGAGGGTGCTAAATTGGGTAAAGTTTGTGTAAGCGTGATGGTGTTGTTGGAGGCGGTATGAGTAGCCGAGAAACCACCGGCGTTCAACCCGTAGCCCATATCGATGCCATAGAGGTTAGCTGTGGCAACTGTGGCAACCGTGTTAAGAGTTATACTGTTGTTGCTGACCGTATTGGTATAATTGGCACCAACGGGGGCAGTGGCGCCGCCTGCAGCCAGGTTAATACCGCCTGCGGCAATGGTATAGCTGATGCTGCTGCTGATAGTGTTGAAGCGGATATTGAGCCCCTGCGAGTGGGCCACGCTGATGCCCGCAACGGGTTGCGAGGCGCCAAAGCCGGGATAGGTTACGGCAATGACGTTATTGATTCCAAATTTGATGCTGTTGCCTGTACCGGATCCAGTTCCGCCTATATCGTTGCCTGTCTCACGAAAAGGTATTGCGGTTGCCGGCGGAGCCAGCAGGGTGATGCCGTAGGCCACACTGTCGATAGTATTTGCGTAGAACCTATTATTGGAGTTTGAACCTGCAATACTGGTAGCGTTTCTTAGTGCAGGAGCATTTCCCCCTGTTGTTCTTGAAGAGTCGAAGGTACATGTGGACAGGATGCCCATTGACTGGGGGTAGGCGGCTTTGAGTTGGATATTATTTTTCCAAAGCAGATTATTTTGGGCTCCATTGGTTGCGGACAAGCCATAAAGCGCGATACCGAATTCGGTCATGGTGTTCGAGCCTACTGGGGTGGTCACTGTATTTGCCGGGCTTTCAATAATGTTGAAATTTTTGATGGTGATGTTATCGCCGCCCACGATTTTGAACACGGCATCGTTGGTGCTTCCGGCTGCCTGGATTCCGGCAGTGATGGTAAGTCCGGCACCATCAATGACGATGGAATCCGGTGAGGCGATGGTGCCGGTAATCACATATCCGCCCACTGGAGCCGTTTCATTGTCTTCGAGCGTGATGGTCACCGTCCCGGTGAGGGTAGCCGTATTGAGATCGGCAATGGCATTGGCCAGACTGGAGTAGGTGCTGCTGGGCAAACCCGTGGCTGTCACCTGTGCACGAAGTGTTGGAGCCATAAAGAAGCTGCTCAACAACAGCACGGCTGCGGATAGGTAGGTTTTTCTCATAAAACGACCGTTTTAAGATGCGTAAATGGGTAGCGGATTTTAAATACCGATACAACAAAAAATAAAACTATAAGTTTCGGGCGGGAGCTTCAGTTTTTCAACAGGTAGCGGAAGACGGATTTTACCGTAGCAATTTACTGAGAAATGAGGGAAAATTGGTATTTTATTTTTCCTTATTTACGCACAGGGTCAGGATAACTTTGTTCAAAGTAAACGGGGTGCGGCTTCAACAAACCGGGAGCCGGTTTTTGTTGATTTTTTCGGGAGATTTCAATTTCCAAAGGTCAACATAAGGTGTTTTTTGGTTGGATTTTATGTGTTGATAACCAATGGTGGTTGGGAAAAGTGTTAGGTGCTAAATGTTGAATGTTAAATGGGATTCGTTCCTCCCCCAACTTTTCGAGAAAAAATCAGCGGAATCCTTTCATCAGCGTAATCAGCGGTTCAGACAAGCAAGCGAAAATCGTGGCTCGTTAGACAAGGATCAGGACGATGGAAGATCAAAGGTGTTAGGTGCTAAATGTTAAATGTTAAATGGGTTTCGTTCCTCCCCCAACTTTTCGGTAAAAATCAGCGCAATCCATTCATCAGCGGAATCCTTTCATCAGCTTAATCAACGGTTCAGAGAACCATGAGAAAATCACAGCCAGTCATAATTTGGTTGGTCAGACACGAACCAGGGCGCGGAGAAAAAAAATAATTTACGTTTGGTATTATTTATTTTGCTATAGTTAAAATATATCTCTATAAATTAGCCTAATTTCATCATCTTATTCAAAATAAGGGGTCTTTTTTATATGAAAACAGCAGTCATTATCGGTGGTAGCGGCTTGACCGGAAAAAAACTAACCCGTGTTCTACTGGCCGACAGGCGCTATGGGAAAGTGGTCTTGTTACTGCGCAAGCCGATCAACTTCATCCATGAAAAACTGGTACAACATATTTTCGATTTTGAACAGCCCAATGTGAACCTGGTGCGCGGCGATGAGCTCTTTTGCTGCCTTGGCACCACCATCAACGAGGCGGGCAGCAGGGAAGCCTTCTCCCATGTTGACCATGATTATGTACTGAATTTGGCAAGAATCGCCTCAGAGCAGGGCATCCGGAAAATAGGAGTCGTTTCCTCTCTGGGAGCCGATACCCGCTCCCGTTTCTTTTATAATCGCGTAAAGGGGGAAACGGAACGCGACCTGCAAAAGCTGGGTTTCGAAAAATGCGTGATCATGCGCCCTTCCATTCTGACGGGCATCCGTAAAAAAAAGCGACTCGGCGAGCAATTCGCGCTCTCCCTCATGACGACCTTCGCCCCGTTCATTCCCAAAAAATACCAGCCCACCGACAGCAATGATCTTGCCATGGCCATGGTGCGGATCATGAACAACGAGGAAATCAAGGGCCATCATGTAGCCGAGCCGGCAGAAATAAGGCTTACTGCGAAAAAACCAAAATAATCAGGTCATTGCGGTGTACTTCACAATCTCGTCTTAAGGGGCAACATTCAATGTGGTTGCATACTGAAGAACATCCGTTGGCATTCCAAGGACTTGCCCATGCAAATCGTGTTGTACTCTCCTAAGGATTGAGCACCGTCAATTTCACATTCGGATCCACCGTAAATACCGCCCCCGGCATCAGGTTCACCCGCTTTACCGAAAGATCGAAATTCAATACGGGAAAAGGTCTTGCGTGGCCGTAAACGAATATGGTGCTGTTAGGCCCGGGTACAAGCCCTCCTTCCCAGTTGCCACAATCGGCCACATCGGCAGTGCCCTTGTTGCCCGTCCATATGGAGATGTTGTCGGGCACCTGGTTCTCCGCTGTACGCGTGTTCACATTCTCGGGAGCTGTATAATTCACGTTGACCCATACACGCTGACCGGCAATGTTGCTCTCGGAATTGCGCACCTTGATATTGTACCAGCCGTCGGATGCGGGCACATGTGTCAAACGCAATGGATTGGCCACAGTGGATACCCCGCTGCCTGTGGCCACCTGGGCGCCGGTTTTGTCGTAGATGCTTACTGTGAGGTTGCGGCCATCAAATTCGGGGAGCACTTTGATGGTGATGGTTTTCTGTGCAGCTGCGAAAATGCGGCCGGCCACCCTTTCGTTGGTAGAATTGTCGGGTATGCGCCCTCCCTGTCCCAGCGATTTGCAATGGCTGTCGCCCAGATCGTCGGCCATTTCCCATTCCTGGGTGGTGGATGTGTTGCGGCCGGGGGAATACGTGGCGAGATAATTATACATATCATTCACCGAATTGAATGTTATTCCGTCGGGGGCAGGTGCCCAAATGGAGTAACCTTGTCCATAAGCGCCCGGAATAGTGTGCCCGTTGGGGGCCGTTTTGATCAGCACCCTTCGGTCGGGGAATACCGTGGTTGTAGTGAGTCCATGCGCACCTGAATAATCAATCAGGTTTTTTCCTACCCACCCGGCATCAACAGTCACCCAGGTTTCCTGATCCTGCGAATTGTTCGACACCGAATTGAACGCATCACTGATGCCGATTACCGCCCGGCCAACACGCTCGATCACGAGATGGTCACCTGAATTTCCTTTTATATAAGCAGGCGCTTGTGAACCACTCAAAGCCGTAGGCACTGCATAGGAACCATTTTTTATCTGTAACTTTTGATGCGCCTGTATGATGTTCACCAGTTGCTTGCGCACCGGCAAGTCTGTTTCACTTTGCGGAAGATGGGTAAACCGCTTGCCGGTTGTGCCGATGTCGAAAAGGTCCTCGATATAGAAAGTAGGATTTCCGTCGATGGCACACACCGCGGCATAGGCAGCGGCAAGGCGCGGCTCACGCGGATCAATATGCGCTCCGTTTCCACCCAGCTCCTGCCCCATGTCCCAACCACTGTTGTCGCCCAGCGGCTTCAGGTAATTACCCTGCTTACCGGCAGCGGTATCAAGGTAGGGCCGGAAGGTATCGTGGCTGTTCACGAAAGGTACGGTACGGTAAACGCGCTTGCTGCCCGAGTTGTAATCAAAGAACCGTTTGCTTTGCTGTGAGCCCGGGAGTGACTGCATGTTGAATGTTCCCTGTGAAAGCACCATGCTATAGATACCACCACCCGCGCTGTAACCACGGTAACTGAAATCGAAGGCGCCGGTATGCTCCTCGTAAACAGGACCAACGGGATCGCGGCCCCGGGCCACGTTGGCCACATAGCCGTCCAGGTCGGAAGCGCCCGATACCCATTCGGCGAAATTCAGCATGTTCTGTCCGCCCTTGAATTCGTCGGGTAAATTATACTTCACATCCAGCACATAATCCTTTTGTGTAGGGATATCGAAATGCTTCACCGCATCGAATCGGAATCCGTCCACACCGGTCTGTTTCACATACCATTTCATCAGATCACGCACGCCGTTGTTCATGTAATTGGCGGTTTGCGGAGGATTATGATAGGGTCGGGTAATACCATTAATGGTGGCAGTTCCGCTTGTAGGAATATTCGAGCTCTGACCAAAGGCGTTAGGGGTTGAATAATCGATATCGGGCCCCCAGAATGTTCCGCAGATATCGCCACCGGTGCAGTTATTGGCCGGATTCGGATGAAAGTTCTGATAGTTCCTGCTCCAGCGACCTGCACGCGTCCAATAATCATTCTGACTCTCATCGATGACAGGAGTCTTGTAACATACGTGGCGGAAATTTTTGAAGCCGCTGGCTGTAACCAGCGAGAACTGGGCGTTGTTGTCCTGACCGCCCGATCCGGTATTTCCGCCTGCGTCGGCGGCATGGTTGAGCACCATGTCCTCCACCACCTCAATGCCATTCGCATGGAGTACGGCAATCAGCCGGAGCAGTTCGTCCTTGGTACCCAGTCGTGTTCGGGTACCCAGATTCGGAAATCGCGGCGGCAGGGAATCGCGCTGCGAACCGCCCTTCTGGTATTTGTCGCCCAGATCGTAATGATCGAAAGGCACATACCCTACGGAACCCGGCGAGGAATTTTTTGCGGAAGGTGGAATCCATACGGCATCGATTCCCATCGATTTGAGACGTGGTGCCAGTTCTGTCAGGTAGTTGGCCCATCCGTAAGGAAAATTGAAGTTCCAGTAATCCCACCAGAATCCCTGCAGTACCACTTTCTTCACATACTCCGTGGGTTGTGCGGAAACCTGCTGGGCGGAGAAAGAACCTGAAAGCAGGAGGATGCAAAAAGCAACCGTAAATTTTTTGATTGAAATAACAGAAGTCCGGAAACGTTTTTTCATACGGAAAAATATTGTGTATTTAATACACGAATATAGCGCAGAATTTTTGAATGCCTCGGAGGTGTTTAAGCAAAGGGCAGGAAATATTTCGTTTGGTTAACATTACAATAGAACACAAATCGGATAAGGAGTTACCCTTTTGATTCTGTCCAGCCCTTGAACCCTGATGCCTGTGAACCTTAAAAACTTATTTTTGAGAAAATGGATAAAAGTCTGAACAAATTCATCAGCGAAACCGGATTCTGTTCGCGCAGGGAGGCGGATGAATACATTGAGCAGGGGCGGGTGAGCATCAACGGACAAACCGCCCGCAGGGGCAACCGTGTCAATGAAAACGATACGGTACTATTGGACGGCGAGCCCCTTAAAAAAAAGGATTCCGTCATCTATATCGCCCTCAACAAGCCACCGGGCATTACCTGCACGACCGATTTGCGCGATAAGGACAACATCATCAGTTTCATCAACCACAAAAAGCGGATTTTTCCCGTTGGCAGGCTGGACAAGCCCTCCGAAGGGCTGATCTTCCTCACCAACGACGGCGATATCGTAAACAAGATACTCCGGGCGGGCAATAGCCATGAAAAGGAATATGTGGTGACCACCGACAAACCTGTAACAGCGGAGTTCATCCAACGGATGTCGGGCGGTGTGCGCATACTCGGTACCGTTACCCGCAAATGCGAGGTGAAGCAGGAAGGCAAAAACAGGTTCCGGATCATACTCAAGCAGGGGTTGAACCGTCAGATTCGGCGAATGTGTGAGGCGCTGGGATACAGCGTCGTCACTCTGAAGCGGGTGCGCATCATGCATATCCGTCTCGACAAACTGCCAACGGGCAAGTGGCGTTATTTCACAACCGAGGAGATTGTCACTATGGAAAAACTGCTCGCCAACTCCTCCAAGACGGCGCAGAAATCGATCGGTGAGGACGATGATTTCCACAAATAACGGGATTATATTTGTATGTCGCTTCCTAACCGGCCTTTAGCATTATGCGAGGGCTGAGGGAAACCTACCAATGCCTGACCTTTGGAAAAACCCTTTCCCACCATACCATACTGTCAACAGATCAAAAAGTTCTGTTTCTCCATTTGCCTGCTTGCCTTATCAATTGGTTTAAGCGCCCAGACCTTTACCGGAGGGGGCGGAACTTTTGCCGCGCAGGCCACCGTTATGACCTGTTTCAGCACTACGGTTTCTGGAGTCGGGGTTATCGACAATATCAAGGGGCTGTCGAAAGTATGCGTGAACATCACCCACCCCTGGGTGAGTGAAATAGAAATCGTGCTCTCGGCCCCCGACGGTACCGTGGTACCGCTCAGCATTCAAAACGGCGGTTCGGGCGATAATTATACCAATACCTGTTTCACGGCTACTGCAAGTAACTCCATCAAGTTCGGTTCCGCGCCTTTTACCGGAAGCTATCATCCGGAAGGATATCTGGGTGCGGTAAACAACGGACAAAATGCTAACGGTATCTGGAAACTCTGCGTTCAGGACCGGCGCGGAACCGGCAATTCGGGCAGTGTGGTGAACTGGAGTATCAGCTTCGACAACAATCCGGCCCCGCCTCCCCCCGCCTACCCCACATGCACCAATACCATACCCTCGGGCTCCTCCTGCGCAACAGCCACCCCGGTTTGTGATTTCAATGGAGTTTGCGGCAATACCAGTTTCATGTCGATACAGGACTGGACAGGCTCCGGACTCGACGGCCCCTGCTTCGGCTTGCAGAACAATTCATTCATCCGTTTCGTGGCCTCGTCCAATACCGTCTCCTTCTCGGTTTGGGTGAACAGTTCTGTCGCCGGATATACCAACGGAGGCATCCAAATGATCATCTTCAGCGGCACTTGTAACTCAGGCCCTGTAACGACGCATGGATGCTACCCGCATATCTTCCCATATCCCTCATCGGGCAAACCACTGATCACGCAGGTAACGGCTGCCGGACTAACCCCGGGGAATACCTATTATCTGATGGTGGACGGGCATGGTGGCGATTATTGCAACTACCGCATAGCGGCAAATACGGGAGTCAGCATTCTCAACATAAGTCCGGCAACAGCAAGCATTTGCCCTGGCCAATCCGTAACGTTGAATGCCAGCGGTGGAAATGGCGTATTCAGCTGGTCGCCTGCAACCGGACTCAACACCACCAGCGGCAATACGGTGAACGCGTCTCCGGCCACCACCACCACCTACACTGTAACAAGTGCAACGCCCGGCGGCTGCCCGCTTACTAAAACTGCGGTGGTGAACGTGACCACTCCGGTAACACCTGTGACCGGATTCAGTTATACTCCTGCCTCAGCTTGTACCAATGCAGCCAATCCGTTGTTGGACCAGATTGCGGGATTCACCACCGGAGGAAATTATTCGGCTACACCCGCCGGACTTTCCATCGATGCCAATACAGGAGCCATCAATGTAGCAGCCTCTTCACCTGGCAACTATACCATCACCTATTCAGTAGCCGGATCGGGTTGTAATCCCGCAGCCAGCGGAACGGCATCCTTCACCATCAATGCAGGATCAACACCTATAACGGGATTCAGCTATGCACCGGCTTCAGCTTGCGCCAATGCTGCGAATCCTGTTTTGAATAAAGCAACCGGATTCACTTCCGGAGGAAATTATTCGGCTACACCCGCCGGACTTTCCATCGATGCCAATACAGGAGCCATCAATGTAGCAGCCTCTTCACCTGGCAACTATACCATCACCTATTCAGTAGCCGGATCGGGTTGTAATCCCGCAGCCAGCGGAACGGCATCCTTCACCATCAATGCAGGATCAACACCTATAACGGGATTCAGCTATGCACCGGCTTCAGCTTGCGCCAATGCTGCGAATCCTGTTTTGAATAAAGCAACCGGATTCACTTCCGGAGGAAATTATTCGGCTACACCCGCCGGACTTTCGATTGATGCCAATACAGGAGCCATCAATGTTGCAGCCTCTTCACCCGGCAACTATACCATCACCTATTCCGTTGCGGCATCAGGTTGCAATCCCACTGCCAGCGGAACGGCTTCCTTCACCATCAATGCAGGATCAACACCCGTAACGGGATTCAGCTATGCACCCGCTTCGGTTTGCGCCAATGCAGCAAATCCGGTTTTGAATAAAATTGCCGGATTCACTTCCGGAGGAAATTATTCAGCTACACCGGCAGGTTTATCCATCGACGCCAATACCGGAGCCATCAATGTTGCAAGTTCTTCCCCCGGCAATTATACCATCACGTATTCCGTTGCGGCAACAGGTTGCAATCCCGCAGCCAGCGGAACGGCATCCTTCACCATCAATGCAGGATCAACACCTA
>CAZZLI010000009.1:0-31682 GCA_964655055.1 uncultured Ferruginibacter sp. | reverse complement strand
GATCAACACCCGTAACGGGATTCAGCTATGCACCCGCTTCGGTTTGCGCCAATGCTGCGAATCCGGTTTTGAATAAAATTGCCGGATTCACTTCCGGAGGAACTTATTCGGCTACACCCACGGGACTTTCCATTGATGCCAATACAGGAGCCATCAATGTAGCAAGTTCTTCACCCGGCAACTATACCATCACGTATTCCGTAGCTGCAACAGGTTGCAATCCCGTAGCCAGCGGTACCGCTTCCTTCACCATCAATGCAGGATCAACACCCGTAACGGGATTCAGTTATAGTCCCACTTCGGTTTGCTCCAATGCAGCTAATCCTGTTTTGAATAGAGCAAGCGGATTCACCAGCGGAGGAAATTATTCAGCTACACCGGCAGGATTATCCATTGACGCCAATACAGGTGCAATCAACGTTGCCACCTCTTCACCCGGCAACTATACCATCACGTATTCCGTTGCGGCAACAGGTTGCAATCCCTCAGCCGGCGGAACGGCGTCCTTCACCATCAATGCAGGAACAACTCCCGTCACCGGATTCAGCTATGCACCGGCGACGGTTTGCGCCAATGCTGCGAATCCGGTTTTGAATAAAACAACCGGATTCACTTCCGGAGGAAATTATTCAGCTACACCCGCCGGACTTTCCATTGACGCCAATACCGGAGCCATCAATGTAGCAAGTTCTTCACCCGGCAACTATACCATCACCTATTCGGTAGCCGCATCGGGTTGTAATCCTGCGGGAAGCGGGACTGCAACCTTGCTTATCAACGCAGCAGGGCCATCGCCCGTTACCGCATTTAATTACGGAACAGATACACTCTGTACCGGATCGGCAGCTATCATACCCATACCTGCAGCCGGATTTACTGCGGGCGGACTTTTCCAATCAATACCAGCCGGACTTTCCATCAATAGTTCTACCGGTAGTATTAGCCCGGCTTCATCGGCTCCGGGAACATACACGATCAGTTACACCGTATCTCCAGGCATCTGTACCTCCGGAGCATCTCACCAGGAAAATCTGGTTGTTTCAGTCAAACCCGCAAAACCTATCGTAAATCCCGCTTCCGCGGAAATCTGTGTGGGGAATTCCGTAAATCTAACCGCAACGGGAAACGCAGTCACCGAATGGTATGAAACCCCGAGTTTATCGGATCCGGTACAAACCGGCCCCCGATATACGATATCCCCTATCACAAATCAGAAGCTCTTCGTGCTTTCACGGAACGGCTCCTGCAGAAGTGATACTACCGAAGTACAAATACTTGTGCAACCCTTCCCGGAAAAACCCAGCCTCGGTAACGATACGTCTATCTGTTCAGGAGAGACGCTGCTGCTGAATCCCGGAAGTTATTCCGCCTATCGCTGGCAGGACGGATCAACGCAACAGCTTTTTACAGTCAGCCGTTCAGGTTTATATTCGGTAACAGTAGGACGAGGCTGCCAGTCATCAGACAGTATTTCGGTAATCGTGCTGGCCGAATGTGCCGACATCTTCTTCCCCGGAGCATTTACGCCCAATGGTGACGGGAAAAACGAAACGTTCGGGCCCTCCGGCAATCTTTTTCTTGTAAGAAACTACGAGTTAAGTATTTTTAACCGGTACGGGCAACGGATATTCTTTTCCCGAAATCCAGTTGAACGATGGGATGGCGGCGAAAAGTCGAACCGCAGCGGACCGGAAACCTACACCTGGATGGCACGTTATCTTTTCCGCGGCAAACAAACCGTAAAAAAGGGCAGCTTGCTGCTCATCAAATGATTCATGAATTAGGATGGCAAAAACAATGCGATACCTGCTCTTTTCAATATTGGCGGCATTGACCCTTGTGCACAGTTCATGTTCCAAGGAAACCACTCCCCCTCTGCCAGATCTGGGATTCGTTGATACTTCGGAGACCAAACCCTGGCTCGACAATACCAACTTTGGCGTATATAAAGGGGTGCTCACCGGAAACAGCGGCCGCATCAAGATCTATTTCAACAATGGTGACGATGTCATGAAGGCTTATCTCCGGCTTGACAGTTTAAGCGACAGCCTGATATGTACCCAGCCCCAGGTGCTGGGCCAGCCGGTGATTGCCGCATTCTTCCAGGGACGCATTTCCAGCTTCACCTTTACCACAGACGAGGACGGACGCAATGCCTCACTCGACAACTTTATCGTACAAAACCGCATCAATGTGTTCGGCGTAATTGCCCACGAAAGCACCACCCAGCAGGTGTATTGCTATGAGAGCCGGTTTACCGGAACTACCACCGGCAACTTCAACTTCATCCGGTATGGCAACCTTGCCCAGGGGTTATCGAGAAATGCGCGGGGCGAGACCTTCATCGGAAAAGGGCTGGCAACAGGAACCGTATTCCGGCTCGATCTGAACGGACCGCTTTCGGCCATCAATAACTTCCAGGGCGGCATCGAAGGGTCAACGGGGGATTATGTAAGCGGCAGCTGGTCGAACTCGGTATCGGGCAGCGGTATATTCAGCGGACAAAGAACCCAATAGCACGAAGTTTTCCTCAACCCATTCATCACCGGGCAAAGTCGGCATCAAAGCTGCCTCGGATGCGTTCAACCGGCGGATTGAAATAGCCGAACTGAAGATCGGGAAACTCTTCACGGATAAGCTCCATCATCTGCCCGACGCCGATGCATTCTCCCGTATCGGTGATGCCGATTTTTCCCAGATACCAGTCGGGGTCGATATTGAAATTGCGCCACTGGATCATATTGATTCCGGTTTCGCGGATGAACACACGCAGCGCCTCATACTCCTTAACCCGGTCGGTCATTCCCGGAAACACGAAATAATTGATGCTGGCCCAGCCGCCGTAACGCCTGACGGTTTTCAAACTCTCGGCAAGATCACTGAACGCATAATTGTTGGGCCGGTAATACGGCAGATAGACTTCCTCCAATACCGAGTTGAGGCTGACGCGGATGCTGTTGAGTCCGGCTGCACAAAGTTCACGCACAGCATCGGGGCGGCTGCCGTTGGTATTGATATTGATGCTGCCCCTGGCCGTATGCCTGCGGATTCCGGCAATGGCATCGCGGATGGTTTCCCACATCAGCAGCGGTTCCCCCTCGCAACCCTGACCGAAACTGATGATCGGGAAGGGCGCGGTTTCAAGATGGGGTACGGTGAACTCGATGATTTCTTCGGGTGTGGGTTTGAAACTGAGACGATCCTGGGTGCTGACAATCTGTTCTTCGGCAGGTTGAAAGCTGATGCACCCGATACAGTTGGCGTTGCAGGCAGGTGATGCGGGTACCGGACATTCCCAGCGGCCCAGTGCAAAGTTTTTAGCCGCGGGGCAATCGTAGGTCATGCAACAGTTCTCCATCAGATGCTTGACAAGCCGGTTATGCGGATAATGCTCGAGTAAAGACTTGGTTCCCTCCGCAATTCTGATCAGATCATAGCCCGCGGCTTCCTGGCGGATGTCCTTTTCGATGCGGACTGCAGTAACAACAATAGTTCCATCAAGCCAGCCTGCAGCGGTATAACAAAACAGTGGAAGGGTTGGTGCGTTGGGTTCAGTTTCATAGGCGGCGATATAGAGACCGGTATGCGCCGGAGGAATGAAGGCTGCCACAGCCCATCCCTTTTCGCATAAGCGCATCTGCCCCGAACGCACATCGATACCGATACCCCTTCGCCCCGGTAATTCATAGAGGTTACCGCCTTCGGGCAGAGGCATCCAGGCCGTCTCCTCCACAGGAATCGCATCCCAACCGCTGCGACCAACGGCATAGAGCGACTCGTCTTCGAAGATATTTCCCTCGCCGTCGGAATAAAGTAGGAAGGGTTGGGCCATGAAAAATAATTTATACGGTGATTGAACCTGTTTATGGTCTAAAGGTAGTCAATCCCATAGAAGCCACTTACCAACAAGCCTTAAGAAGTATAGGGGTCATTCCTACGACTATGATGTCCGGAGTTTCCGATTGCAGAATTCGTTGAATGATTGTTCATCGACCGGTGTTTTGTCGGTTTCAATCAACAACTGAATCAGGCGGTTGTTTCTGAAATCGATGCTCAGCAGTCCGTCTTTCAACACCACATGTTGCAGTTCCGACCAGGAGTAATGCCGGGTTCGTCCATAATGAGGAACAGAAACTCCTGTTTCATCAAAAAGTATTTTCCCGTTTCCGTAAAATAACCGGGGCAGAAAGGCGAACAGGACAAAGAGCATGGCGTGCAAAGGATTCCGGGTGGATAAGAGCAACAGGGATGCACCCAAAATAACAATCCGCAAATAGGTCATCGAAGGATGGACTTGTAAAAAACGGCAGAACCAGGCCAGCAGCAAGAGCACACCGAAGGCCGGATAGCGGAACCAGCTTGCTGAAGAAACACCGTAGGCGACTATCCATACTGCAGCCGCCAGCAGCAGGGTGCGCAATACATAAACATCGGTACTGCGGGTATCGGTATGGGCCTGAAGGGTGTACATGGTTCAGGGGAATCGGGCAATTTCCCGCATCAGGCGGGATTTGCGGCAACCAGCATATTGCAAAGCCGGAACAGGCAGCGTGCGCCTACATTCTCGTCCCACTCATCGCGGCTTACGCCCACTTCATTCAGGTCGAAACCGATGAGCTGCCTTCCGCTTTTCGCAATTTTGGCAAACAGGTATAAAACCTGTTCGGCTTCAAAGCCTCCGGGAACGGGAGTTCCGGTGTGCGGGCAGAGTTTGGGGTCGAGTCCGTCGATATCAAAACTGATGAACACATTCTGAGGAAGTTTGCTGATGATTTCATCGGACAGCTGCGACCAGGTTTGTCCTTCGAAAGCCCTCGATTTGAGGTCGCGGTCGAAATAGGTGGTGATACGCTCCTTGTTCGCTTCGATATAGCGCCATTCTTCTTCGCAATAATCACGAATGCCTACCTGTACCAGCTTTTTGAGTTGTGGAATCTCTTCCAGTGCGTTGTACATGACGGAGGCATGGGAGTAGGTGAAATTTTCGTAGGCCTTGCGGAGATCGCAATGGGCGTCGATCTGCAGGATGCCGAAATCGCCGTACTTTTCGGCAATCGCCTTGAAAAAGCCCAGCGGCGTGCTGTGGTCGCCACCCAGAAGGGCTACCAGTTTGCCCTGCCGAAGCAGGTTAGCGGTTTGTTCATAGACCCACTGGTTGAGAAACACACTGCCGGCGTTCACTTCCTTAAGGGTCTTGCACATGAACTTGTTGTTCTGCACATCCTCACCTTCGGAAATATATTTTATGAAGAGTTCGGCTTCCTTGCGCAGGTAGTCGCTTTTGATGAGCACCTTTTTGTCGATCGGCCGCATGTAAAAGCCCTGTTTCCAGGCATCGACGTGATCGGGATCGAAAAGATCCACCTGCAGGCTGGCGTTGAAAATATGTTCGGGAGCCCTTGCCGTTCCGGCATTATAGCTCACGGTTACCTCCCAGGGAATGGGCAGGATGATCAGGCGGGCGTCGGCCTCTTCGAACGGTAAACCAAAAATGTTGTTGTTGGGATTGCCCACCGAGTTAGGGTCGAATCGGGACAAGTCAGTCATGAGGCAGGTGCGTTTGTATGGATTGGTCGATCTTACGCCAGGGCAAAAACGGTGCAAATATAAGCGACTGCTCCACAAATGAAATATGCAGCAGAAAATAGTTGGCACAGTGGAAGAGCAGTAGACCGGCAAGAAGCAGGCGGTCGTATCGCACGGTAAAAAAACCGATGATGAGCAGTAGGTCGCAGCAGGTAGCCAGCATGAAGAGGATCTGCGACAGAGACGGATGATCGATCAGAAAGCGGATGCATTGATACTGGAGCCCGTCCCGGTTAAACAGGAACCATTCGGTGTTCATCTGCTCAAGGATATGCTGCATATTGCCTGGCGTAGAAAAACCGCCGTAAGCGATCTTGTAACATCCGGCGCTTACATAGAGGAAACAGACCCAGTAGCGGACCGCCTTCCAGAGCAGCGTGAAACGAACCGGCGCCCTTGCGAGAAAGGCGATGGGGGGAATCAGGTAGCCGATCTGGGCATAATGTTTTCCCGCTGCGCTGCTGTAAACCACATAGAGCAGCCAGGTGAGGATGACCACAATCCATGTGAAAAGACGTTGACCGGGTACGATAAAACAGATGATGCAACCGCAGGTTAGTACGATATCGAAAAGGAGTGCCGAAACCGGGTGGTTCATGAAATACTGCGGAACGTTCAGCAGGTGCAGCAGCCAGAAGGTATTGTCGCTGCCCGGATAGATGGTAGCAGGGCGCTCCAGCTGGCTCACCAGTGTGTGGGTAAGGAAGAAATACACCAGGATCAGAAACAGCCAGGCGAAGACGATGCGGGCACGGACTTCGCGTTGTTCGGGTGTAAAAATTTCCTTCACAGCTGTGAAAGTTTTACGGTAAAAATCAGGGAATCCCCTGAAGGCTTTTCAAAACCCTGCGGTGTGAAACGAACGGAGGTTGAAACCAGGGAAACAGCACCCTGATTATCCGGTGCTATGCGCTGAAAATAGCGTTGCCACCATTCGGGGTAAGCAGAAATGCGAAGACTATCGTTGGAAAGCCGGGCATAGAGTTTCCGTAAAGTTTGATTTGACACAGAGTCGGCAAATCGTTTTTCAATCGTGGTATTGATATCGTCTGTATATCCGTTCCGCCTCATCCTGACATAGAAGGGAATGTTATTGAGCAGCAATTCAGACTGGCGACTGCTGAACTGAAACGGGTCGATATACCCTTTCTCCGAACGCATCAGTACCACCGGATAGGAAGCCCGTTCCGGATGCGGGGTGGAAAACATGGAATAGATGAAGAAAGGGGCGTTTTCAATACCCTTGAACATGAAAAAAGACTGCGCTCCGATCCAGGTGATCACCAGCCAGAAAAAAGGGCGCCAGTGCCGATAAAGTTGCTTGAAGAACATCGGAAGAAATGAACTGCAAGTTAGCACTCCTTTGCCTTAAACAATTCGGTCGGCAAAGCCGTTTTACAGTAAATTTGCATCTCGTAAAATTCAGCAATCGCTGCCATTTACCCACATGAAGCGTACACATATCATCCTCCTGGTTCTTATTGCCGCCTGTATCGGCGTACTTCTATCCATGTCCACCGATTTTTCCACCTACGACACCATAGAATCGGCCCGGAAAAAACAAGGCAAGTATGTGCACATGATTGCAAGGCTCGACAAGTCGGCCCCCATCACCTACGACCCCGCAATCAACCCCAACTACCTTTCCTTCACCGCCACCGACAGCCTGGGCGGTTCGGCCCGCGTGGTCTATTTGAATACCAAGCCTACGGAACTGGAGCAAAGTGAGCGTGTGGTGTTAAAAGGCAAGATGCAGGGCGATACGTTTGCATGCAGTGAAATCCTGCTGAAATGCCCCAGCAAATACAAAGACGACAAGAAACAACTCGAAAAAACTACGGGAACCGTCAACTGAACGCCGCACAACGGATGCTTCGGTTTTACATGAATTGACGTTTCCCCAAACCGCTAACCATGGAATTTGAAGGAGAACATCTCCGGGCCGGTCAGATTGGCCATTTTCTGGTCCTGCTTTCCTTCACCTTTTCGCTGCTTTCCGCCATTTCCTTTTTTACTGCCGGACGACAAACCGAGGCCGGTGAACGCAAATCCTGGATCCGTTTATCGCGCATGCTATTCACCCTGCAAAGCCTGAGCGTTTTCGGGGTTTTCGCCGTCATCTTCTACATCTGTAAGAATCATTTCATCGAGTACCTGTTCGCCTACAAGCATACCTCCCGCGAACTTGAATTCAAATTCCTGCTGGCCTGCATCTGGGAAGACCAGAGCGGCAGTTTCCTCTTGTGGAGCATCTGGCATTGCCTGATCGGTTTGTTTTTGATGGTGCAGTACCGCAAATCGAACGACACGGTATGGGAAGCGCCGGTGATGAGTATCATCAGCACCGTTCAGGTATTCCTGGCGATGATGCTAATGGGCATCTGGCTGGGTGCTGTCAAGATCGGCAACAGTCCTTTTGTACTTACCCGAAACGAAATCAACGGACCGATTTTCCAGCGGCCTGAGTACCTTTCTCTCATCAAGGACGGGCTGGGACTGAATGTGCTCCTCCGCAACTACTGGATGGTTATCCATCCGCCGGTACTTTTCCTGGGATTCGCCTCCACCCTGATTCCCTTCGCGTATGCCGCTGCTGCATTGTTGAACAGGAAATACGAGTCATGGATAAGACCGGCTCTCCCCTATACCCTGTTCAGTGCGGCGGTGCTGGGTGTCGGCATCATGATGGGCGGCAAATGGGCCTACGAATCGCTTTCCTTCGGCGGTTACTGGGCCTGGGATCCGGTGGAGAATGCTTCGCTGGTACCCTGGCTGGTACTGGTAGCGGGATTGCACTGCATGCTGATCTATAACGCCACCGGCTATTCGCTGCGGGCCGCATTCAGTTTCGTGCTGCTCACGTTCCTGTTCATCCTTTACTCCACCTTCCTTACCCGCACCGGTATTCTGGGCGACACCTCGGTGCATGCATTTACCGAAGCGGGCAAGGCCATGAATTATCTGATTCTCGCCTTCCTGTTGTTTTTTGTACTGGGAGGACTTGGGCTTCTTCTGGTTCGCGTCCGACAAGTGCCTTCCAAAAAGAAAGAGGAAGAAATCAACACCCGCGAGTTCTGGATGCTGATCGGGGCGCTGGTGCTCTTTCTTTCGTCGCTGTTCATTTCCGCGAAAACCTCGCTGCCGGTCATCAACAGCCTTTTCGGCACCAAACTGGCACCTCCCGAAAATGTGGAGTTCTCGTACAACAAAGTGATGGTGATGGTGGCCATTGTAACAGGATTGCTCACTGCTGCAACGCAATACCTCAAATACCGTCAAACTCCGCCAGGACATTGGATACGCAAGATTGCCGTTCCCACCATCATCAGCATTGCGCTAACGGTGCTGATCGCTTTTGTATATCCGGTAACCTACATGAAAGAAGGTCCCGGATTCCTGGGTGCCATCTACGGAGCGCTTTTCGCCAGCATCTACACATTGGTTGCCAATACCACTTATATATGGACAGGTCTTAAAGGCAAATGGCGTTTTGCAGGCGGGTCGCTGGCCCATGCGGGTTTCGGATTGATGATTGCGGGTATGCTGATTTCATCGGGCAACAAGAAGATCATCAGTGAGGAGCGGTTCAAGAACTTTGAAATTCCCATGGGTATCGATCCGCTCACCAAATCGGCCGACAATCCTGCTGAAAACATGAACCTGGTGCGCGATGTGCCCAACCGTATGGACCAGTATACCGTCACCTATCTTAACGACAGCGCCGGCCATGAGAAGGGTCGTCGCTACTTCAACATCCTGTTTGAGGAAAAGGATAACGCCGAACGTTTCATGCTGCGTCCTGATGTGTACCTGATGAAGGACAACAACATGAGCAGCAATCCCGACATCAAGACCTATCTGACCCACGACATCTTCACTTACATCTCCTATGCCCTGAATCCGGAGAAGAACAGCGATACCTCCACTTTCAAGATTCATGAACTTTCGGAGGGTGATACTTTCTTCTACAGGAAGGGGTATATCCGTCTCGACCGGGTGGTGAAAAACCCGCAGCAGAACAAGTTCCGCATCCTGCCGAAGGGGCCGTCAGTGATGGCCGTACTTTCGGTTAACGGAAGCGATAGTATCCGGCGGGAAGCCACGCCCATGGTGGTGATTGACAGTTTCCAGCTGCAGCAATTTGACGATACGGTTTACGCGCAGAACCTTTTTTTGCGTTTTGCAGGCATCACCGACGACGGAAAGAAAATAAAAATCGGCATCCGGGAGCCGGATACGATGATCGATTTCGTCACCATCAAGGCCTACCGCTTTCCCTATATCATACTGGTATGGCTCGGGCTGATCATCATGGCCATCGGATTCACGGTAAGCTCAATCCATCGGGCGGGTATTACCGGCATTGCCCGAATACTGTTGCTCGCCGGCGTGGGTGTGGCCCTGTTCTATCTCTTCCTGCTCGCCGGTTGAGGCACCTGAAAACTTGAGATGTGGGCCCTGCCAGGCTATTTTATTAAGATAAGTTTGGCATTACTAACTTAGCCCGCCTGAACCGTATGGCCTTTTTTGCTTATTTTACATCAGTATGTCGAGGCCCATCCACATAGTATCCGTCCTGTTTCTGGTGGCAGCATCGATATTGTTTTTCTCCGGAACAGCCCGTGCGCAATACGGTAAAAACGATACCATCAAAACTGCCGCAGTGGTTTATATGGGTGATACCCTCTCGGCAGCCGACCTGGCGATGGTTACGGTACATTACCATCTGAATGCCGCCCAGCAAAGGGCCCGTGCCGAATGGACCCGGTTACGAAACGCCATCTATGTCACATTTCCCTACGCCAAAAGGGCCGGGCTCGTGCTGAATGATGTGAACGCCCATCTGAACGGAATCAGCAGTCCGCCGGCACGCAAAGCCTATATCAAATCGAGGGAAAAAGAGCTAAGGAAAGAATTCGCCGAGCCCCTCACCAACCTGTCGGTTTACCAGGGCAAGGTGCTGATGAAGCTGATTAACCGCGAAACCGGCAACAACTGCTATGAAATCGTCAAGGAATTCAAAGGCGGGCTGATGGCGCGCTTCTATCAGACCGTGGCGTTTTTCTTCAGCACGAGCCTCAAACAACCCTACGACGCCCAGGGCGAGGATGCGCTGATGGAAAGCATTGTTCGTGAAGTGGAACGGATGTATGGGTACAGGAGTTGAGTTCCGTTCTTATTAAAGTTGTAAGATTGAAATGAAAAGTATAGACAAAAAAAGCAAAGAAAAAGCATACCACCTGTTTGAGTCCGGGGCAATTGACAAACTTGAAACCGGAACCTTCAAAGGCCTTCAGCAAATACACGAATACCTGTTTTCAGGACTATATGACTACGCCGGTAAGATACGTACCCAGAACATATCAAAGGGCGGCTTCCGGTTCGCCACCGTTCTGTATCTTGAAGAAGTATTGGGCAAAGTCGAGCAAATGCCTGAGACAGCCTTTGAAGAAATAATTTCAAAATATGTGGAAATGAATATCGCACATCCGTTCAGGGAAGGCAATGGACGAGCGATGCGGATATGGCTTGACCTGATACTCAAAAAAAGATTGAAGAAAGTTGTTAACTGGCAGGCTATTGACAAGACATTTTATTTACAGGCAATGGAACGCAGCCCGGTTAATGACCTCGAATTGAAAACCCTGCTTTTCGCAAACCTGACCGATGATGTGAATAACCGGGAGGTCATATTCAAGGGGATTGACCAATCATACTATTATGAAGGTTATGAAAAGGATGATGAAGACCGGTGAATCAAAAAAATAAAAATCCATAACAGGAATCAATACCCGTAACACCAACCAGGATAAATAAACCATAAAAATGAAACTCGACATACTCGCTTTTTCCGCCCACCCCGACGACGTGGAACTCGGATGTTCCGGAACCCTGCTGGTAGAGAAACTGGCCGGAAGAAAAACAGGCATCATCGACCTCACCCGCGGTGAACTGAGCACCCGGGGCACCACCGTGGAGCGCGAGGCGGAGGCCGCTGCAGCTTCAGCCGTGATGCAACTGGATGTCCGCGAGAATCTGGGCATGAAGGACGGCTTTTTCCGCAACGATGAAGAGCATCAAATGCAGGTGATCACCGTGATACGGAAATACCGGCCGGAAATCATCCTCTGCAACGCACCCGAAGACCGGCACCCCGACCATGGAAGGGCTTCCGCATTGGTGTCAGATGCGGCATTCCTGGCCGGTCTCCGGAAGATCAATACGGTTTATGATGGCCGTGACCAAGAGCACTGGCGCCCCAAATATGTTTTCCATTACATACAGGACCGCTACCTGCAACCCAACTTCGTCATCGACATCAGCAAGGTGGTTGAGGCCAAGAAAAAAGCAATACAATGCTTCGTATCACAATTCCACAACCCGGGCAGTTCCGAACCGGAAACCTATATTTCCAAGCCCAATTTCCTGGACACCATCATCGACCGCGACAAGATGTTTGGAAAGATCATCGGCGTAGCATACGGAGAAGGCTTCATCAGCAAAAAAATGATCGGGTTTCCGGATATGAATTCACTGATCCGGTTCACCACATAGTCCGGTAGCGGTTTCACAAAGTTTACCCAATCCATGAGGTCGGGCCTTCAACAGAAGGTTTTGCCTGAAAATATTGTCGTACATTGCAAGGATAAGACCCAATTTCAATGAACACACCAAAATTCCTGCACAAAACCAGCAATTTCCATCAGGAGCTGAAAGACCGAGTCAACAGTTATTTCACCGACAACAACCTCTCCCCCAACGGTAATTTCGGCCTCTACTTCAAAGCTGTTTTCTTCTTCCTGTCCTATACCGGCCTCTACATCCACCTCGTTTATTTCACACCGGTCACCTGGCTGGCCATTCTGGAATGCGTACTGCTGGGATGCTTTACCGCGGCCATCGGGTTCAATGTGATGCACGACGGCGGCCATGGCAGTTTCAGCCGGCACAGCTTCGTGAATTATGTGGCAGCAACTTCCGTAAACTTCCTTGGCGCCAGCCACATCATGTGGAAGATCAAGCACAACATCATCCACCACACCTACACCAATATCGACGGCGTTGACGATGATATCGAAATCAAACCCTACCTGCGCATGTGCAGCACCCAGGAGCGCCATAGATTGCACAGGTTCCAGCATTATTATGTGTGGTTCCTGTATACCATGCTGCACCTGATCTGGGTGTTTCTGACCGATTTCCAGAAATATTTCCGCAAGCGCATCGGTTCGGTTCCCATCCGCAAAATGAGCGCCTGGGAGCACATCGCTTTCTGGGCCGCCAAAATCATGTACTTCACCCTCTTTATGATCATCCCCATCATCAAGGTAGGCTTCCTACCCTGGCTGGGCGGGTTTCTGATTGCCAGCATGGTAACAGGCTTCGTGATCAGCATCGTCTTCCAGCTGGCACATACCGTGGAGCACCTTGAATTTCCCCAGCCCAACGCCGATACCAACAAGATGGAGAACGAGTGGGCCATCCACCAGCTGGAGACCACCGCCAATTTCGCTACACGCAACAAATTGCTTTGCTGGTTGCTTGGTGGACTCAACTTCCAGATCGAGCACCACCTCTTTCCCAAAATCTCGCACGTGCATTATCCCGCCATCAGCAAGATCATCAAGGCCACCTGCGACGAATACAATGTGAAGTATATGGAATTCAGAAGGATGCGGCAGGCGATCTTTTCACATGCGATGTACCTGCGCAAGATGGGCAGAGCCGCATAATCGATTCCAATTGTCCCTGCCGAATCGATTTCCACTAGCAAAGGCACATACAATCCGGAATTAACTCAAAGACTGCTTATAGCCAAGTATTATCCCTTCCAAAGCAAATACGAGGAGTATCAAACGGCATCCTGCCAGCTCCTCACTCGGCCCAGCTCATGATATAATCCCGGTTTTCCAGTCCCAGAGCCGCTTCGGTTAGTTGCAGCGGCCGGAAGGTATCCACCATCACGGCCAATTCCTTTGTTTCCCTGGCGCCGATGCTTTTTTCCACGGCACCGGGATGCGGCCCGTGCGGAATGCCCGCCGGATGAAGGGTGATCATGCCCCGCGTTACATTCTTGCGGCTCATGAAATCGCCGTCCACATAATAAATAACCTCATCGCTATCGATATTGCTGTGGTTGTAAGGCGCGGGTATGGCCTGCGGATGGTAATCGAAAAGCCTTGGCACAAAAGAGCACACGACAAAAGCGTTCGTCTCAAACGTCTGGTGTACCGGTGGCGGCTGGTGTACCCTGCCGGTGATGGGCTCGAAATCGTGGATGGAGAAAATGAAGGGATAACAGCAGCCGTCCCAGCCCACCACATCAAAAGGATGCGTACCATAATGCAGACCATAGAGCATGCCCTTCTTTTTGGCGCGTATGAGAAAATCACCCTTCTGGTCGAAGGTCTGCAGGTTCACCGGCTTTCGGATATCGCGCTCGCAATACGGTGAATGTTCCATCAACTGGCCGAAACGACTCATATAGCGCTTTGGGAATCGAAGTGGCGTGAAGGATTCCACAATGAACAAGCGGTTCTCGGGGGTATCGAAACTGATCTGGTAAATGGTACCCCGCGGCAGCATGATATAGTCGCCGTAACTGAAGGGAAGCTCGCCATACAAGGTTTTCACCTTGCCGCTGCCCTCATGCACAAAAATCAATTCATCGCCATCGGCATTCTTGTAAAAATAATCTTCCATGCTTTTCTGCGGAGCCGCCAGCACAATGTGGCAATCGCCGTTTACCAGCACCGGAATGCGGCTTTCCAGAAAATCAGCTGCCGGCTTCACATGAAACCCCTCGAAACAGCGGTGCTTTAGCATTTTCTCCTCGGCAATCTTCGGGCTCACATCCTGCTGGGGTTCTGTTTTGATGATTTGCGTGGGCGGATGGCAATGATAGAGCAGCGAATAGTCGTCGCTGAACCCTTCTGTGGAGAACAGCTGTTCACTGTAAAGCCCGCCATCGGGCTTGCGGAACTGGGTATGGCGCTTGTGCGGGATTTTTCCCAGGGAATGATAATGTGGCATAGGCAATGTTCCCGTATCGATTACGGGAAGCCTAAAGTTACTAAGCCGCATGCTTTCCCCAAAAGCTATTTTCCGGTGAGCAGCAATCGGGCATTGCCGCTGATGGTAACATTTGCTCCGTTTTGTACGCGCAAACTCCGACAGGAAACATCGGCCGTCACATTGGGATAGAAAACAAGACCTGCAGGAACAACCACATCCGTATTGGCGTCGGGCAATTGTCCACAGCTCCAGTTCGCCGTATTCGCCCAGGCCGTATTGACGGCACCGGTCCAACGGTTGACCAGCTTGAGGCTGTAAACCGCATCATCCACAAAGCCGCTTCCGGTATTGACACGACAACGGTAACGGTATCGGTTGTATATCGACGGTGGATTGCTGATTGTAAGGGTGGAAGTGGACACGCCGCTGTAAACAGCATCGGCAAGCACATCGGTAAAGCCGTTACCCTGATCCACCTGCCAGCGGTACGTATATCCCGTTCCGGTATTCAATGCCGTGAATGATGTATTACCTCCACGGCAAATTTCGGCGCCGGGATAGGCCAGCGGGGCATTGTAGGAAGCTGCTGAAAATTCAGAGAAGGAGGTCAGCCCCGTTGCCGTAATGGTGCCCGCCACCGTATTCACCGTCGTAGGCTGCAAGACCTGCCAGCTTCCTGACACACCCGTTTGCTTCTTGCTGAGCAGCAGAGACGATGCGCTTTGCGCCCTGCCCAGGATGCTGCTGTCGTAAAAGAGCGTGATGGAATACGAGTATCCGCTTCCACCCGTAGCTGGAATATCCCACCAGGCATTGAGCGCAGCAGGATCCGATAACGAACCGCCGTTGGTGGAATCATTGGGCCAGTACCCGCTGTAATATCGGGCGCCGCCCAAAACGGGCAAGGTGCCTGTAAGACCCCATCTGATGATGGCAACAACACGTCCGTTCTGCCATAAGGTATCGGCTCCGCCGGGCACATGGTTGCCGGTAATGCGCAGAAAAGGCGGCAGCGTGCTGGTATTGAACTCATCCGAACCGATATCGGAACTGCCACCGGCCTGATTGCTGCTCCGAACCGCGATATTGTCAAAATCATCGGTCAGGCCAACAAAAGGAAGGGCCTTGCCGTTGGCCGCCCAGCAGAACTTGTTGGCCGTATTGAGATTGAGGTTGCCCACAGCCGTATCGACGAAGAAATTCAGCTGCGGGACGGAATCGGAGGAGAGGTAATAACTGCTGCGGTCGGCACCCGAAACAATCCGCCACTGATGCAGGGAGGAATTGTCAAGAAACTGATAAACCACTTTTGTCGTATCCGGACTGATAAACAGGTTGTGGTTGGCATTGGTGCTGTCGAAGAACGGAGTATTGCCGGGATAATTATTGTACGTGAACGGATAGTGCTTGCCCGAACCAAAGCGATTGTTGTAGAAAATATTGTCATAGACCTTGCCCCGACTGCTCGCCGAGTTCAGGAGTACCGCTCCTGCATAGGTGAATTCAAACTGGTTGCCGTTGTCACCGCCGAGCACGATGGTATTGTATATAATCTCCTTTTGTCCGGCAACCGATTCATTGACATTCAGGCCATAGATGCGCAGCGCAGCAGGCCGGTTGTTGTTGGTAAGCAGCACCTGGTTGTTCAGGATCTTCCACTTGCCATTGTTGACCGACATACCGTAAATCGCACTATTGCTCAGGGCATAAGCTGCATTGTTGATCTGCGAAATGCGGTTCCGCTCGATGATGCCGAAGGGCCCGAGGTCGGAAGGAGCCGCATCGGAAGCATAAATACCGTAGCAGGCTACTTCATTACTCTCGGTGCTTGTGGCATTCAGGTTGGCAATTAGGTTTCCCGAGATGAGCGCGAGATTGCGGACATCGATACCGGCCACAGAAGCATTGCTGAACTGTGGTCCGATTCCGCTTCCGGTTCCGGCGGAGTAGAAATCGCGTATGATATTTCCCCTGATGGAATTCTGTTTCGAAGTGCCCTCCGAAATACGGATGCCCGTCAGCGTATTGGTTCGGTAGGTATTGGTCAGACGCAGGTTCGACAAGGTGTTGCCACTGATTTCGGTGATACCCGAAGAATTGACCAGTATGCCGATATTTTCGATGGAACCGTTGCTGCCCGCAGCGGTCAGGATGCTGTTGGGAACGGAGCGGCTGCCGATCAGATTGTTGCTGATCAGATAAGGCGAGCTGCCTCTGGCCACAATACCGTAAAAAGCTGCGGCGGCCATGTGCTCGGGAATGTTGATGTTGGCGATGGTGTTGCCCGAAATCTCGTTGGATGCACTGCCTGTCGTATTCAGGTTGATGGGCATGAATACACCGGTGAAATAATTGGGGAAATTCAGCGGATAGGTGAAAGGTCTGCCACCGCAGCGGGCCTCCCTTCCACCGATAAAATTACCTCTTACAAAATGCCCGCCGCCGGTATGCACCGATATGAACTGCACCGACTCCTCCATTTGGTTCACCGTATCTCTGCGGTAAAAACTGTTGCTGTCGATACTACAACCGGCATTGCAGTTTCGGAGATAGATGCCGAAAAACTGCTGGTTAGAAAATTCATTACCCACAATACGGATACGGTTGCTGTCGGAAGTGGAAAGCAAACCCGTGTTGGAGAACGGCTTTTGCGTGCGGTAGCCCGCTGATGCGTCAAAGAGGTTTTCGCGCAGCTCGATATCGCGGTTCTCACCGGCCCCTACAACCACAGTGGCTTCAGCGCTGGTATCGATGGCACTGCTTGCCAATACGGAATTCCGGATCAACACATTTTCGCTGTTGGCATCTATCCTGAACAAAACCGGAGTGAAACTCAGGCTGTCGTTCACAAAGCGCAGGAATCGGCCCGACCCGTTGAAACGGCCATCGATGAGCAGTCCTTTGGTGTTCTGCAGGCGGAAGGTGGCACCCGCAAAAGTAGCGGCATTGCGTATGTCGGATACCGTTGCGGCCGATGGTCGGATGGTCAGGGAATAGCCGTTCATGCCCTCCCCTTCCAGCGCCACAGTTCCGGTTTCGGTGATGTTGCCGTAAACCGTTACTTCGGTGTTGCCGCCCAGTCCGCCGGTATTTTTGATTGCATCAAAAAGGCCGTTATTTCCGGTGAAATTGGTGTACATCTTACCCTGACCCAGGGTGATGGACCGGGGCAACGGATTTTTCAAGCGGTAGAACAAGGGCTTGTCGGGAGGTGCAATCTGCAATGCGGTTGCACTGTGGTTTGCGCCGGCAAAAGGATATACGCCCACGTTGATCGGTGTGGCTGTATCCTGAGCCACCAGGTAATATTGAATGGTATCGCCGCCGGAAACGGGCAGGTTCAGCTGGCTGTAGGAAATGGGAAATTCCCACTCACCATCAAGCAGAGTGCCGGAAGTGAGGGTGCCGAAGTTGGAGGCCCAGTTGCTGCTGACCGCTCCGTTCTTTTTGCGGAACCAGATGGCAGGACGGGTGTTCGCAGTGTAGTTGTCGACACCAGTCTTGTTGTCGGTTATTCGCACTGATTGCAGCAGGCGGTCACCGAGTCGTCCTGTACTGTCCAGCGGATTGGGAACTTCAATGCGCGGAGCTGAAACATCGACGGCCGTGAAGTTGCCGGCATCTGCGCCGATATCATAAGGTGTATTGTTCAAATAGGCGTCACCATCAAAATCATCTATTGTTTCCGTGGGAATGCCCGTTGCTTCCGCAGGTGTGGGCGACTCAAGGTGCAGATCAAAGAGATTGCCGCCAGCTCCGTTCAAAAGCCTGAAGTTGGGGTTGGCCGATATGCTGTATTCATCTACCGATGTCGTATTGCGCCAGGTCGACAGGGAGTGAATGTCTGCGCCGAGATAACGGCACGTCATTGAGTTGGTTCCGGAAGCATAATACAGATTTCCGTTGAAGGACTGTGAAGCAGGGTTGATAGCACTGTCCGAACCGATGGCATAATGCTTAAAACTGGTGACCACAGTTGAGGAAGAACGGAAATTGGTCAGCAGATTATTCTCCACGCGAAGCGTACTGCTCCGGGGTAGTGTATTCAGCAACGCATAGGTGCTGTTGGGCTGGGTTCCTGCAGGCACCTGGTTTCCTACAATAGCCACCGAATTGTTAAGCACAGCGCAATTGTAGGAGGAGGCGGTGGCGATTCCCGCAAATCGGTGTGCGGTTGTAATGGTGGCGCCATCGACATCCGTGCCCAGATATACCATGTTGGCGCTGGCCACCGCATTGGCATTGGCAATACGAATTCCTTCCACAGAAACGGGAATGCTGCCCCCTGCACCCAGCCCATAAATCCGGTTCGCATGAATCCGGGCGACACCCATGGCAGGTGTTAGGTTGAACATGGCCGCCTCTATTCCTGCGATACGTGCTCCGGAAGGTACGCCTGAAAGACACTGCAGGTTGCTGATGATGTTCCGCTCAATAGCGGTCAGTTTGTTCTGCGTGGAAATTCCGGCCAGCGAACTGAAAAGATTGGTCGAAGCGTCTCGGCCCGAGGCGGAAAACAGGTTCCGGATATCATTTCCGCTCACAAGGATGGAGCCATTGTCAGAGTCCGCGTTTTCAAACTGCATGCCGTTCATGATGTTCCACACTCCGGTGGACAGTCCGGTACATCCGGCAACGGTATTGCCCGAAATCCGGATATTGAGCGGAAGGTTCTGTGTATTGAATGCGTCTGAAAAATAGATGCCGCTGATCTTGTCGTTGGTGGTATTGACGATGCTTCGATTGTTTGCAATACTCCCCACCAGGTTGTTGCGCAAGGTCAGTTGACGGAGCTGGCTGAAAGCCAGAGCCAGGATGCGGACATTTCCGGTGAATCCGATACCGCCCCAGATATTGCTCACCTTATTGTTCTCCACAATGGTACTGTCCGTATCGGGCGACAGGAAATTTGAAGTTCCGGCAATACCTTCAAACACCACATTGCCCGCATCAAAGCGGCTGCCTATGGCAATGGAAGAATCCACCGTGGTGCTGCCGATGGTGTTGCCCGAAATCCTTCCGTTGAAGGTTCCCGAATAACCGATTCCCACGAATTCACGCTGGTCGTCGGTGAAAAAACAGGTGATGCTTCCGATGGTATTATCGGAAATTGTATGCGGATTCCCGGGTAAGGCTCCTGAAAAAATGCCGCAATAGGAAAGGGTCGAACGCATGCGCATCTTTTGTCCGCCCAGCCGGGGTGCGCTGCCACCCAAAAAGTTACTGTCGACGACATGCCCACCCCCGCTGCCGGAAGGAGCCAGATACACTTCATAATAATCGGATCGGTTGGCATTGATATCTACGGCAGCGGTCTGATAGAAACTGTTGCCCCTGATCAAAAGCCTGTTGTTGTATCCGCCGGCATATATTGCCGAAGTTTTTGAAAATGCACCTGAGGTAAGATGATTGAAAAAATTGTTGTTGAGCACCCGGATGCCGTCGTTGATGGCAAATCCATTTCCCGAGAGGAATAACAAGTGCTTAGGATAATTGGATCCACTGTTACCCAGAAAACAATTTTCAATGAGCAGGGAATCGTTGCCGGTTCCGGCCGTTTGTGCGATGATCTTGAATACTCCCGAGGAGTCGTCGGTATTGGCCCCGCGAACCTGCAGCCAGCGGAAGATGTTCTGACGGGAATGTTCTTCAACCTGAATCGCCACATTGTCCCCCGCGCCTGTACCGGAGTTTTCAACCATCAGCAACGATGCGGATGCCGTATCCGTTCCACCAGGTCTGCCATCGATACGGTAATAGGCCGCGTCGGTAAAATTGAACACCGGAAGATTGAGGTTGGTGCTGATTTGTTTTCCCCTGACGCCGGATGCAGGGCGAAGCGTGATGGAATTGGTTGGACCGGCACAGTTGATTTTACGGAAATAGATGGGGAAAGATTCCGCCGTAGCCGAATAGGCCGCATTCAGTTCAAAGAGCAGAGATCCGGAAACACCGCGTTGCACGGCGGTATCGATTGCCGCCTGTATGGTAGGAAAATTTCCGCCCGGCCCGATACTGTAGGTACCGGTCATGCTGCATTGACGGGTGGGCTGCGTGAGCTCGATGCGGGTTTGTGTATTTCCTTCGGCAATGGCCACCACCCGCCAGTAATAGGTGGTATTCGAATTCAAGCCGGTGACATTGATGCTGCTGGCATTGGCCGGTGCATTGGCCACCCATTCGAAATTTATGTTGTCGGTGGAACGATACAGGGCGAATCCACTTTCGTTGCTGATATTGTCGGCCCAGTTGATGCTGAGGCTGTTGAAATTGATATTGGTGGCAAAACACTGCGAGAAAGATCCCGACGCGGCATTGGGCGTGAACGTGAAATTGGTCAGACTGCCGTTCGTGGTGCCGGAAAGGCTGAAAATGGTTTGCGCCACATTGCTGTTCACCAGCGATTGGCTAGCGGGCTCTTCGACGGCGGTTGTAGTGAACTGATAGGTGCTCAGGCTTTTCAGTGCCATGAACCGGTTGTCGGTATTGCCGGCCGTGAAACCGATGGAGGCTGTAACAGTACCCGACCCCGAACCAATGGCCATTTTGCCATACACGTACTCCACAATACCTGTGGATTCATAAAGCCTGACCTGGAAAATGCCGTCGGGCTGGCTTGAGCTTGAATTAAGATTTATTTTAACCTGCCACTCGATGACCGTAGTGCGCAGCGGGGCCGTACCCACCGTTCTTACACGCACGGTAGGATAACCGACGGGAGCGGTGCGTAAAAAATCCCAGAACGGGGCCAGCAGGGCGGCATTGTTCGTGGTAGGAGGATAAGCGAAGGTACGGGTGAGGTCATTGGATGAATATACATCAAGAATGGAAGAAGTGCTGTTGGACAAGGCAAGTGCCAGTACCCCGGAAGAACCCGCTACAAAATGAGTATAGCGGTTGCCCATGAAATAGAAATCGAAGCCAATAGGTTGGGGATTGGAATTGGAATAGGCGAAATTGTTTGAAATAAGTGTGGTGGTGCTGAAAGAAACGGGGTTCCCGTTCCGGTCGGCAATCAGCGATGCGGAATTGCCTTTAAGCGCAGCATAATTGGATGCATTCTGGGCGATAAGCGTTGAGCCCGATAAAAATAGCAGGAGGAAAAAACAGCGGAACTTTCTTGACATAATCAGCAGTTAGGAATTAAAGGTAAGTGAATTGAGCACGATTTACCCCCCCCCCATATAATTTATATTTATATACAATAGATACTCAATCATAACTCAGGCATCAACTACATTTGGAACCAAACAAAAACAACAGTAACCCTTGACCCGCATCGGCCTCCTCTCCGACACCCATGGCTTTTTGGATCAGGCCGTTTTCACCCATTTCAGCGCATGTGACGAAATCTGGCATGCCGGTGATTTTGGTCCCGGTGTAGCCGAACCCCTGAAACAGTTCAAAACGCTTAGAGGCGTTTACGGCAATATCGACGGACAGGACATCCGCACCGTTTTTCCCGAGAACGGTACATTCCAATGCGAAGGCGTACTGGTATTTATGCGGCATATCGGAGGCTACCCGCCGCGCTACAATCCGGAAACCCGGAAGCTGCTTGCCCTGCATCAACCCAAGCTGTTCATCAGCGGACATTCGCATATCCTCAAGGTGATGTTTGACAAGGATCTTGATTGCCTGCACATGAATCCGGGGGCAGCCGGAAAGCAGGGTTGGCACAAGGTGCGCACTCTGATTCGATTTGTGATAGACGGTATTGATATCCGCAATTGCGAAGTGATCGAACTCGGAACAAGATGAGGGGAAGCAGGATCAGTTCAGCAGATCCACCAGTTTGGATACCACGGTATCAATCTCATTGCGTGTATTGAAGCGGCTGAAACTGAAACGCACCGGCTGCTGGTTCGGATGGCTGCTGATACCGCGGATCACATGGGAACCGGCATCGGCACCGCTGCTGCAGGCGCTGCCGCCGCTAACGCAGATCTTATTGATATCAAGATTGAAGAGCAGCATCTCGCTTTTCTCTGTTTTGGGGAAGGCAACATTGAGCACGGTGTAAAGGCTACTTTCACCAAGATCGCCATTGAACGCCACTCCGGGAATTTGGGCCAGAAGCTGTTCGTGCATATACTGTTTGAGCCCGGCGATATAGGCCAAATCCTGCTCGTGGCGCTCGGTAGCCAGTTCCAGCGCCCTTGCAAAACCGACGATACCATAAAGATTCTCCGTACCCGCCCGCATATTGCGCTCCTGTCCGCCACCGTGTATCATCGGGTTGATACGCACACTGTCATTGATATAAAGCAACCCCACCCCTTTCGGTCCGTGAAACTTGTGTGCCGCACCGGTAATGAAATGCACCGGAGTTTCGCGAAGATTGAAGTTATAATGGCCCACGGTTTGCACGGTATCGCTGTGGAAAATGGCATTGAACTTATTGCATAACGCTCCCACGGCATGTATATCGAGCAGGTTGCCGATTTCGTTATTGGCATGCATCAGCGTCACCAGCGTACGTTCCTTCGATAGGGACAAAAGCCGCTCCAGATCGTTCAGATCAACATGACCGTCGGGATGCAGCCGGACATAATCAACCGTTACCACATCGAGTTTGTCGAGATGCTCCACCGTATGCAGGGTGGCATGGTGTTCGATGCGCGATGTGATGATGCGGCGGCAACCCAGATCCTGAACAGCGGCATGTATGGCGGTATTGCTGCTTTCCGTACCCCCGCTGGTGAAGAAGATCTCCGCAGGTTTCGCCTGAAGAATACCGGCTACCGATTTTCGGGCCTGTTCGATGGCCATACGGGTTTCGCGGCCATAGGAATAGATGGAGGAAGGGTTGCCGAACTTCTCCGTCAGATAAGGCATCATGGCCTCAAGCACCTGCGGATCGAGGGCCGTGGTTGCGGCATTGTCGAGGTAGATTCGTTGCTCCTGCATGCGGTTGGTAGCTTCCCGGAAAACGATGTGGTTTGGAAGCAGGGCAAAGATAACGAAAGGGCTGTTGTTGCGGGACTACATCAGCTCGCTGATATCCTTCATCAGCCGCTGTGCGATATGGTCGGCCGTGGTTTCCATATTGCTTTCGGCATAGATGCGGATGATGGGCTCGGTATTGCTGGTGCGCAGATGCACCCAGTCGTGTTCGAATTCGATCTTCAGCCCGTCTTCCGTATTCACTTCCTGATTCCTGTATTTTTCGCGGATCTTTCCGAATATGTACTTAACATCCACCCCCTTCTCCAGCGTGATCTTGTTCTTGCTCATGAAGTAATCTGGATAGGTGCTGCGGAGCTGCCTGGCCGATTTGCGGCTCAGGGACAGATGCGAGAGGAAAAGGGCGATGCCGATCAGCGCATCGCGGCCATAATGCAAATCGGGAACGATGATGCCGCCGTTGCCTTCACCGCCGATAACGGCCTGTTTTTCCTTCATGCGCGCAACCACGTTCACTTCACCGACGGCACTGGGGAAATAGCGTCCGCCGTGTTTTTCAGTGATATCGCGCAGGGCCCGGGTGCTCGACATGTTGCTGACGGTATTACCCGGACGGAGACCGAGCATATAATCGGCCACGGCAACCAGGGTATATTCCTCGCCGAACATGCTGCCGTCTTCACAGACAAAACAAAGCCGGTCGACATCGGGATCGACGGCAATACCCAGATGGGCATTCTGCTTCACCACTTCATTGCTGAGCTGGGACAGGTGCGCGGGCAAGGGCTCGGGATTGTGTGCGAACCTGCCGTTCACTTCTTCGTTGATGAGCACGATATCTTTGACCCCAAGGGCTTTGAGCAGCGCCGGAACAGCAATGGCACCCGTGCTGTTGACCGGATCGATAACAACTTTAAATTTCGCTTTTTTGATCGCCGCAGCATCAACAAGCGGGTATTTCAGAATGGCAGCGATATGCTGTTGCAGGTCATTATCGGATACGATATGCCTGCCCAGCTTATCAACCTGTACAAAGGGGAAATCATTTTTATCGGCAAGCTCCAGCACCTGTTGACCTTGTGCCGCATTGATGAATTCGCCCGAATGGTTCAGCAATTTTAGGGCATTCCATTCTTTGGGATTATGGCTTGCTGTGAGGATGATGCCACCGGCCGCCTGATGGAAAACGACGGCCATTTCAACCGTGGGTGTTGTACTCAGGTCGAGGTCAACCACATCGATACCCAGGGCGTTGAGGGTGGACACCACAAGTTGTTTTACCAGCATGCCGCTTATCCTGCCGTCGCGGCCCACCACGACCTTCAGGGCTTCCGATGCTTTTTCCTGTCCATGCTCCGAAAGCAGCAAGGTTCCGTATGCCGATGTGAACTTTACGATATCGAGGGGGGTCAGATTATCTCCGGCATTGCCGCCAATGGTTCCGCGGATTCCGGATATGCTTTTGATGAGTGCCATAGGACTTTTTGATGAGGCGCAAAGATAAAGAAGGAGGCCTTATGGAGGGGCTAAATGTTAGGTGGTTGATGTTAAATGGAGAGTGACATGCGATTATGGTTTTTGATCGGTCAAAATATTGCCCAAAATGCTTTTGAAGACCTATGACAAAAATCATAAATCAGGATGACGCCGGATGGACGGCAGGAAAACACATCATTTATTTTTACCAAAGAAATACCGGATTCCGCAACACCAAACGACCCGCCATGAACAAATTGATTGCTGCTTTCGACGGTCTGAAGTATTCAACCGCAACACGCGACCTGGCCATCGATCTGGCCCAAAAAAACCAAATGCATCTTGTAGGCGTATTCCTCGACGACGAAACCTACAAGAGTTACCGGATTTACGAGCTTATAAGCCGTGAAGGTGTTTCGGAAATGCGGCTGAAAGAACTGGAGCAACATGACAAGCAGAACAGAAAGGCATCGGCCGATGATTTCAGGAAGCAGGGCAATAACGCAGGCATCCCCTACTCCGTCCATCACGACCATCAGATTGCCATCCATCAGTTGAAACACGAAAGCATCTACGCCGACCTGCTGCTGATTGACAGCAAGGAAACCTTCACCCACTATGAGGAGAGCAAACCCACGAGGTTCATCCGTGAATTACTGGCCGATACCCAATGCCCCGTACTGCTGGTGCAGGGAAACTCAACACCAATCAAAAAAGTGGTACTGCTTTATGACGGAGGACCATCATCGGTCTATGCCATCCGCCAGTTCAGCTACCTGCTTCCGGGTTATATGAAGCTGCCCGCAACGGTGCTCACAGTAACACCGCCCGACAAATCACTGCACATGCCCGATAACCGGCTGATGAAGGAACTGATGAAACGCCATTGGCCGGATGCCGGTTACGAAGTGCACCACGGCCTTGCCGAAGAGGAAATCATCCGCCAGCTTGCCCGCGAAGATGAAGGTACATTGGTGGTACTTGGCGCTTACCGCAGAGGCAATATCAGCCGCTGGTTCCGCGAAAGCATGGCCGACCTGCTGATGCGTGAAACCCGGCTTCCGCTTTTTGTGGCGCATAACTGATCGCTTCCGTTTCAGTAATTTTAACCTTCGGACGCAATTACTTTTCCGGTTTATGCGCACAGCATACCTAGCATGGACTCGCTGACCCATTTCGCCATCGGCGCCTGTATGGGCGAGGCTTTTGCCGGAAAAACACTCGGCAGGAAAGCCATGCTCTGGGGTGCTCTGGCACAAAGCATTCCCGATATTGATTTTGTAGCAGCATTCTGGATGGATGTTCCTTCCCGCCTGCTCGCCCACCGGGGGTTCACACATTCCTTCCTGTTTTGCATAGTTGCTGCACTTGTGATGGCGCTTACAGCTGAAAAAATCCACCGGCCGCACAATATCCGGACAAGCCGGTGGCTGCTGTTTTTCGGGGCAGCCATCTTCGTCCATATTTTTCTGGATGCCTTCAACAACTATGGCGTTGGTTGGTTTGAACCGTTCAGCCATAGCCGTATCTCCTTCAATGCCATTTATGTTGCCGATCCGTTCCTGTCCGTGTTTCCGGCCATCGGATGCATCGGCCTTTTCTTAACCGGTCGTTACAACCCGCAACGATCGCGCTGGTGGAAAATCGCTTTCGGCGGCATGGCAATCTACCTGGGATTTTGCCTCTACAACAAATCAGGCATCGAACGTGAGGTGAAGCGATCGCTGGTCGAACAGCAGATCCCTTATCAACGGTTTATGACCACGCCCGCACCGCTGCAAAACTGGCTCTGGTACATTGTTGCGGAAACCGACAGCGGATTCCGGGTGGGCTTTCATTCCCTGTTTGATACCACAAAAAACATTTCCCTGCAGTATTTTCCACGCAATGAAGCCCTGCTCGCCCCCGTACATAACAGCGAAACCCTGCAGCGGCTCCGCCGTTTTTCACAGGGTTATTATACCGCAGAATTATGGGGCGATACGCTGGTATTCAATGATCTACGGTTTGGACAGATGCTGGGATGGGAAAGACCACAGGGAAAATTTGTTTTCCATTATTTCCTGAGGCAGAATGCCGACAATGATCTTGTCGTACAACGGGGACGGTTTAACGGATGGAGCAGACAAACCCTGCTCAACCTGATCATAAGAATTGGCGGGGACAGGGTACTGAATGATTAGAAACGCATTTATGCAGCTTTTTCCAAAGGCGTTTCTTCAGCGCGTTTTGTAGCTGGCAGGAAGGGAAGACCCAAAGCATGAAAGACCTGTTCTTCCGAATCGCCGGCCAGTTTTTTTCCTGTGGCCAGATCAAAGAGTCCGTACTCGTTCAACTTCCAGCCGCGGTTGCGGGCCAGCAAACGCAGGCGGACATTGTATTCCTTAGGACCGGTAAAATAGACAAGCGCGGCGCCGAATTCACCCGATTCCACCAAACGGATATCGGCCTGCATGAGTTTATCCCGAAGTATCAGGCTTATTCTTGTGTTGCCACTCGATAGCACCCGCTTGATACCGGGCAATTCCCGGATGGCGTTCACCACTTTCCGTCGTGCTTTAGCCGGTACCGCCATCACAAGATCGATATCCCCGATGGTGGATTTCCGACGGCGGATGCTTCCCGCAACTTCCACCCGCAACACACCTGGTATAGATTGCAATCTTTTGCCAAACGCATCGGCAATTTTCACGGCATCGGCCAGGGGAATCCGTTCGGATGCCGAGTAAAGTTTGAGGGCGCGCATCAACTGGTTGACCCGGGCTACCCCAAAACCCTTCAGTCCCTTGAGTTTTCCCTGCCGGATTACAAGCGCCAGATCTTCACGGTCTTTCACACCCAAACGGCTGTGAAGCGCCCGCAGGGTGGCCGGTCCGATTCCGGCCACTTCCATCAGATCAAGCAAGGCATAGGGAACTTTTTGTTTCAGTTCTTCAAAAACCTGAATACGACCTGTGCTGATGTATTCCATGATTTTTCCGGCAATACCCGCTCCGATTCCGCCGATGGCATCCAGAGTTTTGCTATCGGAAGCCATTGGCGTAATATCCTCGCTCATATTGCGCAACACTTTTGATGCGGTTTCATAGGCTTTGGCCCGGAAGCGCTCATCGGGACCCAAAAAACGATAGCAGGAAGCCATGTGCTGGAAGATATCGGCCAGGGCGAGATTATTGCTGAAATCAGAGCTGACGGGCATTTGAGTTGATTTGTTGCAAATTAGCCTCAGGGATAACCGGTATTGAATGAGGCGAATCAAAGAAAAGGATGATCAGCATCATTTCACAGGAGTTGCTCAGCGGATATTTTCGCTTTCAAATAACGCTTATGAATGAGCATGTGCTGACGAAAGATATCCACGAAGTGATTTCTGCTGTCCATTACCGTCCGGCCGTATCGATATTGATGCCCTTCAGCGAAAAAGGCGATTTACGGAAAACCCTGATCCAGACACTTTCCCTGGCCACCGATTCTGTCGAGCGCGAATTGAACAACCAGTATTCGCGTGAAGTTGTGGAGCCGCTGATGCGCAGGCTCAGGAAGCGGATTGAAGGGCTCGATATAGATCGCAAAAAGAAGAGTGTGGCGATTTTCATCTCCCCCGTATTTGAGAAGGTGGTCTTTCTGGACATTGCAGTGGAAGAAAAGATCATCATCGACGAATCCTTCGAAATCCGTGACCTGGTGTATAGCCGTAAACAGATCAACAAATACCTGATGCTGTTGCTCAGCAGTCGGGAAAGCCGCATCTTTCTGGGCAATGCACACGATTTCGCCCGTATCAAACTCGACATTCCGGAATGGACGGGCGCCTACAGAAACGATGTTCCCGAACGTGTAGCCAATTTTTCCGACAACAAGGAACGCAAGGCGGTGATGCGCGACAAGTTCCTGCATCAGATCGACCTTGCCCTTGACCCCCTGCTAAAAAACTTCAAACTGCCCTTGTTCGTGCTTGGTACGGAGAGCGTGTTAGGTCATTTCAAAAAACTGTCGCACCATAACCATGCGGTTGCGGGCTATATCCAGGGCAATTACGAGGGCAAGAGCATAGTGGAACTCCGGAAAATCCTACAACCCGCTTTGGAATGGTACGACAAGGCCCGGCAAACCCTGCTGATGCGCAGGATGGACGAGGCTGCCGGACATAAGAAACTCACCGGAGGCATACATGCGGTGTGGAAGGAGGCGATGAACAATAATGGTAAGTTGTTGCTGGTAGAAAAGAATTACATGTATGCCGCACAGAAATCAGACAGCACCACGCTCCGGCCCGAAGAAGGAAACTTCAGCACTATCCGCGATGCAGTAGACGACCTGATTGAAAAGGTGCTGGAAACCGGCGGCGACGTGGAGTTCACCGATACCGGCTCGCTGGAGAAATACGATCACATAGCCCTTATCACCTATCACTAAATCAACCATCATGAAAAAGCTACTCATTGCCACCGACTATTCCAAAGCCTCGGTAAACGCCACGCGCTACGGCGTGGAAATGGCCAAGGCGCTCAATGCAGGCATCATCCTCTTCCATGTCTACCAGATGCCCGTCGGCTACAGCGAAGTACCCTTGACCATCAACCTCACCGAACTGCAGGAGGCAGCCGAAAGCGGAATCATGCGGCTTAAAAACGAACTGAGCCGCGAATCGGGAGACAAGCTTATCATTGAAACCGATGTACGGATGGGCACATTTTCACAGGAACTGGAAAACATCTGCGACGTTAAAAAACCCTATGCCGTCATCATGGGCAGCCAGGGCACTTCAGCTGCGGAGCGCCTCCTGCTCGGCAGCCATACGGTGCATGCCATGAAGCACCTCAGCATTCCTGTTCTTGCCGTGCCGCCGGATGTCAGTTATTCAGGCATCAAAAAAATCGGGCTGGCCTGCGATTTCCGGGAAGTGGTGGACAGCACGCCCGTAGAAGAGATCAGAACCCTGATTGGCGACTTCCGTGCGCAACTGCATATACTCAATACCGGCAGCAAAGGCGAATATGATCCGGAAGTGGTTTACCAATCAGGGTTGTTGCAGGAAATGCTCGGCCCCCTCAAACCCGAATACCACTTCATCGACAACAGGGACATTGACGAAGGCATTGTCCAGTTCTGCGACAGGAATGCGATTGACTTGCTGGTAGTGCTTCCCAGAAGGCATGGCCTGCTTGAAAGGCTGACAAAACGAAGCCACACCAGGCAGTTGGTCCTGCACAGCCATACTCCGGTCATGTCGCTCCACGAGTAAACAACCTTTTATTCATTTTTTCCTCATGTCCGGATAGCGGAACAGGCTCGCGGAACAGGAACGCGCCCCCGGTTATTCCGGGGGTATTTTTTTAAACAGTGACCGTCATCATGTTTTACAGATCTGCAAATCATGAGAATCGATTCGGCGGTAATGTATCTTGCCTTTATAAAAAAACATCCACCATGAACAACACAGGAAAGTTTCTGACCGCACTTGCAGCCGGAGTTGCTGCTGGAACCCTTTTGGGTATTCTGATTGCCCCGGACAAAGGTTCCGAAACCCGACGCAAGATCACCGAAGGCAAGGATAAAGTAAAGGATGATATCCGTACCGCCATCCGTAAGGGGAAGGACCGGATCAGCCAGATCAGGGAAGACATAGCCGAAAGCGTAGTTGACCGTGAAGAGTACGCATGATGCACCCAGTGAGGGTGGATTGTGTTCATCAGCAGATGACTACGCAGTATAAGTGCTTTCGGTATCTTTAGGTCACCGGCTTCGATGAAGCGCCGGAACCCACCAACTATGGAAAAAACATTCGCCAAATTCGAAGAGCTGACCGACAATGTGCTGCGCTATGTAAATACGCGCATTGACGCCCTGAAGTTCCAGACTGCAGAAAAAACCGCAGCGCTGATTGCAGGCATAGCGGCAGGCGTATTCGCCTTTTTGATTTTCATTTTCTTTTTGATTTTCGCCGGCATTGCCGCATCGCTCCTCCTTGGACAGCTCACCGGAAAATTATGGCTGGGCTTTCTGATCGTATCCCTGTTCTACCTTTTAACGGGCATCATCGTTTGGAAGGCACGCCGGAAGCTGATTGCCATGCCGGTGTTGAACGCCATGCTTAGCCAACTCTTCAAAAAAGAAAGCCATGAACAGCATCAGTAACCGCAAAGAACTGGAACTTCAGCGTCAGGAAATGGCGCTACGCCAGGAAGCCCTTGAGAGCAAGATCAAGCTGAACTGGCTCGAATTGAAGACGATGATAAAGCCGGCAGCTTTTGCCCGCGAAACCCTCGATGAACTCGGCAAAAACAGGGAGGTCAAGTCGGACGGCGAAAACCTGCTCAGTTCAACGCTCGAGCATGGTGCTGCTGCGCTTACCCGTCACCTGATCGACCGTGCATCGGACAAACTGAAAGAATATCTTAAGAAACGAAAGCATTGATCCCGTTTCGGATCATTCATCCAACATCATTCAAAGCACCCCGTCGGGTGCTTTTTTTATACCTATTGCCAAGGTTTTAAAAATAGGAAATAGATGATACCTTTTTGAAAATAGAGAGATGGGCTTAAAGAACAGACGCCTTCGCATTATGTGGATCGGCCTCCTCTGACCCCTCCATAGGAGGGGAAGAAGCTACATCCTATTACACTGTCTGGCGCACGAGTCCGCTCTTGTGTCTGATCTCGGCGGGGTTTTCACACTAAAGCTATTATAACTCAAA
>CAZZLI010000008.1:0-42430 GCA_964655055.1 uncultured Ferruginibacter sp. | reverse complement strand
CCTGGAGCAATGGCACCAAAATCACAAAGCCCGATACAGGCCTATTGCCCATAACTCGCATATCCATGCAATTGATTCTGAATTTATAGCATAAATACGTGCTATTTCAGTAGTTATTGTGCTATAAAATTGCGTTTTCTGCAGCCTCTCTTGGTCAAAGCAACGGAATCAAAGTCCTGCAGTAGCAGCAATGGTGCTTGGAATCTTCGTCCTATCACTCAACCCAGATACTTACCCACAATCGGCATCCGCCGCCCCACACCGAATGCCTTGGGCGATATCCGGATGATGGGGCAGAACTGGTTGCGCTTGTATTCGTTCCTGTTGACCATGCTGAGCACCCGGTCGGTAAGGGTTTCGTCGAACCCCATATTTTTTATTTCCGCCGGACCTTTCCGCCGTTCGATATATTGGTACAGGAGCTCGTCGAGTATGGAGTAATCGGGCAGGGAGTCGCTGTCTTTCTGATTCGGGCGCAGTTCGGCCGAAGGGGCCTTGGTGATGATGTTTTCGGGGATGAGAATTACCTCGCGGTTGATATGCCGGGCCAGCGCGTACACCTGAAGTTTATAACAATCGCCCAGCACGCCCAGCCCTCCCGCCATATCGCCATACAAGGTGCCGTACCCTGTGGCCAGTTCGCTTTTGTTGGAGGTGTTGAGCAGGATGTACCCGAACTTGTTGGCCAGAGCCATCAGCAGGTTGCCGCGGATACGACTTTGTATGTTCTCTTCGGCGATGTTGAAGGGCAGGTCGCCGAACTGTGGTTCCAGTGTGGCAAGAAACTGCTCATAAATCGCCCGGATTTCAATGATCTCGTAAGGATTGCCGAGCTGCTTGCTCAACGCCACGGCATCGGTTACCGAGTGCTCGGTGGAGTAAGGCGAGGGCATCAGTACGGCTTTCACATTTTCGGCACCCAGCGCCTGGCAGGCCAGTGCCAGGGTGACCGCGCTGTCAATACCGCCGCTGCTGCCGAGTATGGCTTTGCTGAATCCCATCTTGCTGAAATAATCCCTGATGCCCAGAACGAGGGCCTCGTGTATCTGGCCGATATTCAATTGCGCGTCGAGCCTTTCGGGGTTGAGCTCTGCAGTAGGCAGCTCGTTCACGGATGAAAGCGCCGCCCCTTCAATGGATCCGTCATTCCGCAGCACAAAGGATTGCAGCGCCTCGGCAAACATCGGTAACTGGCCGCAGAGGTTTCCCCGTCCGTCGAACACGAGTGAATTACCGTCGAATACGATTTCCGTCTGGCTGCCCACCGTATTGCAGTAAAAAAGCGGCAGCTTGTATTTGAGCACGTTGGCGCGGATGACGGCTTTGCGGTCCTCGTCATGGGTGTAATCGAACGGCGAAGCGGAAAGATTGATCATCATGTCGGGGCCCTGCTTCATCAGTTTGTCCATAGGGCAGATGCGGTAGAGCGGATTGTCGCCCAGGTTCCAGATGTCTTCGCAAATTGTGACCGCAATTTTTTTTCCCTTGAAATGCACCACATCCCAGTCATACGCCGGCTCGAAATACCGGTACTCGTCGAACACGTCATAGGTGGGCAGGCAGGTTTTGTGCACGACCGCTTTCACATCGCCTTCATAAAGGAAGTAAGCCGCGTTGAAGAGGTCCTTGCCTTCGGGAATCGGATTGATATCGGGTGCGCCTACCAATACACCGATGCTGTCGGCATGAAGGCAGATTTCCGCAATGGAAGCCCTGCACCGCGCTATGAAGTCTTCAAATTCCAGGAAGTCGCGGGGCGGATAGCCACAAACGCAGAGCTCGCTGAATACGATCAGGTCGCCACCGGCAGCCTTGGCCTGAACAATTGCCTCAATGATCCTGCGCGTATTGCTTTCGAAATTTCCGACATGATAGTTCTGCTGGGCTAAAAATATTTTCATGGCGGAGCGGCCGTTGATGCGTAAGTTGATAATTTTGAACGACCCGGTAAAGTTAAAACTTCAAACACGATTTGTATGTTCCGTATTCTTCCGATCGGCTGCTGTATGCTCCTGCTTGTTTTCGGATCCTGCAAAAACGGAGTGAAAACGCCCGATGTGAGCGGCGTTCAGGTCAACCTGCGGGTGCAGCGTTTCGAAGCCGATTTCTTCAGCATCCGCGACTCCGTCAATGCCACCCGTCTTGCGGATTTGAACAGGAAATATCCCGGCTTCTTTCCCCGCTACATAAACGACATTCTCGGATTCGCCGGAGCGCCGCGCGACTCGGCTGTGAAGTATGCCGGATTGTTTGCGGCGCAATACCGGGCTTATAAAGACAGTGCCGACAAACTTTTTGCCGATTTCACGCCTTACGAGCGGGATATCAGGAAGGGGCTGCAATATGTGAAACATTATTTTCCGCAGTACCCTTTGCCGGTCAAACTCATCACCTATGTTGGGCCTTTCGACGGTTATGGCGACTTTATCGATCCGGCCGACTCAGCGCTGGGAATCGGCTTGCACTTACATCTGGGGAAAGACTTCTCGGCCTACAAGACCACACTGGTGCAGGAAGTTTATCCCGCATATATTTCGGACCGCTTCGAGCCCGGATACATAGCGGTGAACTGCATGCAGAATATCGTGAGCGATCTTTACCCCGAACGTGAAAGCGACAAGCCATTGGCCGAACAGATGATTGAAAAGGGGAAACGGCTTTATCTGTTGTCACTGTTTCTGCCCCAGGCGCCGGAGCATACGCTTATTGGCTATACTGAATCGCAACTCAAGGATTGTTACCGCCACGAGGCGTTGATCTGGAATTTCTTTGTGAAAAACAATTACCTGCAACTTACCGACAAGAACACCATCAAGAATTATCTGGGTGAAGGGCCGCGTACCCGCGAACTGGGTGAGGATGCACCCGGAAACATAGGCGCGTTCTGCGGCTGGCAGATGGTGAGGAAGTACATGGCAGAACACCGGGATCTTTCACCGGTCGAGTTGATGAAGACAGACAACGAGCAGATTTTTCAATCGGTCCGGTACAAGCCCTGATTCTTTTTTCCTCGTTAGGCTACTTTCAGCCTTGCTCCCCGCATATGGCTTTTCACCGGCGTGGCAGCCGATTGCCCCAGTTGATACATGACCCGTAAGTGCGAACGGAAGGCCTCCTGCAGGGTATCGTATTTGTTGTAAGGCAGGTTGAATTCTTTGCATTTTGCCATCACAATCTTGCTGATGGCCGGATAGTGGATGTGGCTGATTTTGGGGAAGAGATGATGCTCAATCTGGAAGTTCAGCCCGCCTACAAACCATGACAATACCGGGTTTTGCATGGAAAAGTTGGAGGTGGTGCGCAACTCGTGCTCGGCCCAGGCGCTGTCAATATGCTTGGTGTCGTCAAGGGCCACATGTTCGAACTCGGTGTTTTCGACCACATGCGCCAGCTGGAACACGATGGAAAGGGTTAGTCCCATCGTCATCATGGTGGCTAGATAGCCCAGCAGCCAGGGACCGACTCCCCAAACCAGGGCGGGCAGCACCATGTACACCGCCACATAAAAGAGCTTGGTTCCCCAGAACACAAGGTGGTTCTTTGGCGACATTTTCCAGGCACGGGTTGTGTAGATCATCCCCGAAAAATATTTCTTGAAGTCCATGATGAAGACCCAGAAAATGGTGGAAAGTGCGTATGCGGGAAAAAGATAGATATGCTGCCAGCGGTGTGCAGGCACCCATTTCTGCGACTCGCACTGGCGGATGATGGGGCTTTTGGCGATATCGTCATCCACGCCGTCCACATTCGTGTACGTATGGTGGAGGATATTGTGTTTCTGTTTCCAGAAATAGGCGCTGGCACCCATCACATTCATGGACATGCCCAGCAGGTCGTTGAGCCATGTCTTTGTGCTGTAACTGCCGTGGTTGGCGTCGTGCATTACCCCGAAGCCGATGCAGGCCATAGTATAGCCGAGCAGGCAGCAGAGCAGCAGCGCTACCGCATAATGGGGTTGTCCCAACATCAGCCAGCCATAGCACGAAAGGGCGGTTCCCGTCAATAAAAAAGTTTTCAAGAAAAGTCGCCAGTCCCCCGTTTTTTGGAGCCGGTTTTTCTCAAAGTACTCGTCAACACTGGTTTTCAGGCTGAGATAGAAGGAATTGTCGCGATTGTCGAAAGTGACTTTGGGCATAGTTTTCTTTTGGTGGAACGCACACGGCCTGACCGGTGTTCCCCGATGATTCATGGGTTTTACGGGATGGCAACACTGAAAAGGATGTGGAGGAATTTGGCCTCAGTTCAGTTTCAGCGGGGCAATGAGCTCGAAAGCGGGAATGGGCACGCTGAATTTCAGCCGGGTGTCCATGTTCTCAACGATGTAATAACCATGCATCCTCCCCATTTCTGTTTTGAGGTTGCAGCCGCTGACATACTGGTACTGCTTACCGGATCCGATCAGCGGTTGCGCACCCACAACACCCTCGCCTTCAACCTCGCGGTAGCAGCCGTTGCTTTCGAAAATATGCCAGTGGCGGCTGAGCAAACGGATGGGGAAGGAATTGTTGTTCTTGATGGTGATGCGGTACACGAACATGAACTCGTGGTTCAGCGGCGCACTGTACTGCTGCTGGTAGGAAGTTTCCGCAGTTACCTGAACGCCGGGTGAGATGGTTGAGCCCATGGGTGAATTGGTTATCTACAAATCTAACGAATCTCGGCTATAACTGAACAGACTGTTGAGGAGCCGGAAAAAGATTAACTATGGATTGGCAGACCGGGCCGGTCAGTTTCCTTCCTTTTTGCCTTTCATGTTTTCCTCGTAGCTGATGGTACGGTACCCCGATTTCGGTAAGTCAAATATGGATGCCGGCACCGGTGCCAGATCGATACGGGATGCGGTGTATGTGAAGGTGATGCCGTTTTTGATCATCTCGTATTGCATCGGGATTCCAGGCAGGGTTTTGAATGTGGGGTCGTATTCCCGGTTGGCCAGCGTTAGTTCGTTTGCGTAATAGACGCAGATGGCCGAACCGTCGCTCATGGTTGCCGTGGCCCTGGTGCAGTCGTAACCCAGGATGGTTTTCTTTTCTTCCTTTTTTTCATACCGCAGCTCGTAGGCTTTCTGGTTCTTTTCGGCCCAGTTTTCCTTGCTGAGTGTGATCATCAGTTTTTGACCGCTGTATTCCTTGAGGATGACCCCTGTGCCGGTTGCGGCATTATAAATGGTCTTTTCCGTTCCGATACCGGTTTGCATGTCGGTACGGAAATACGCACCCCGGATATACAGGGTTGCTGTGGCGCCTTTGAACAGGTTAGCGATAGCAGTGCTGTTCTTGTCGGCTGAAGTGATGCTGATGTCGTAGGTGATGGTACCCTCCGAAATCTCTTTCTGGGCCAGGCTTCGGGATGTGATGCCGAGCAGGAACAGGGCGGCAAGTGTGAACGTTTTGCGCATTCCGGTAAATTTCTCTGAATGAAGATAATGAAAATGCCGTGCCAAACCCAGGTTTTGTTACATCTACCTGGCTTTGGTCTATCGGGAAACTGCACCTTAACGTTTTCTTGGCGAAAGAAACATGGTTATCGCTTGCCTTCGTTCTTGCGTTGCTCCTGGATTTTCTTGCCGGCCTCCTGCATGGCCTGGATGCGCTCCTGTAGCTTGCTTTGTTTTACCGGCTTTTTGCGGTTCTCTTCGATTTGTGCCAGGATCTTATCGTGGTTGATGATGAATTTCTGGATCACAATCTGCAAAATCAGCGTGATGGTGTTGGACACGGTATAGTACCAGGTAAGTGCCGAAGGCAGGGCATTGAATACACCCAGTAGCATCACGGGAAAAATGTAGGGCATGTATTTCATCACCGGATTGGAATTGTCCTGCATGCTGCTCATGCTGTAAATGGAAATCAGTAGGCTGGTGAGTGTGGCGGTGATGGTGAACAGGCTTACATGGTCGCCGTAGAACGGGATGTTGAAAGGAAGATTATATACCGAATCGTAGGCGGCCAGGTCTTTGGCCCAGAGGAAACTTTTTCCGCGCAGCGAAATATTCGACTGGAAGAAATAGTACAGCGACATGAAAATGGGAATCTGCAGCAGGGCCGGAAGACAGCCCCCCAGCGGATTTACACCCGCCGATTTCCAGAGCTTCATCTGGTCAATGCCGAAAGCCTGCTGATCGTCGCCGTGCTTGGCTTTGAGTTTGTCGATTTCCGGTTTAAGCGCCTTCATCTTTGCGCCACTTACATAACTGCGGTAAAGGATGGGTGAGGTAAGCAGGCGGATGAAAAGGGTGAGCAAGAGGATCACCATGCCCATGCTGGCCACGTTGTTTTTCAGGAAATCGAATACGGGCAGCAGGAAATGGCGGTTGATGTATTTGACAAAGGCGAAAATGCCGCTGCCATAAGGTACGATATCCTCCATCTGCATGTCATATCCTTTGAGCAGGGTATAGTCGCTGGGTCCGTAGAAAAGTTGCAGCGGAACCGTAGCCGTTTCTCCCATAACGGAGAGCGGGGTTTTCAGGTTGGCGATGCTGCGTGCTACGATGCCCTTGGAGGTATCGGGCATTTCCCAGGCGATATCGGCCGACTGGAACCGGTTCTTGTACATCAGGGCCTTGATGAAGAACTGCTGCTTGAACGCGACCCAGTCCGTGGGGCTTTCAAGTTTCAGTTCTTTGCCGCTTATGATGTTTTCAAAATTGTAGGCCCCGTTTTCGCGGTAATTCACCTGCGATTGCTGCTGTTCGTAATGAATGTCTTTTTCGGCAGGAAGCAGTTCGTTCTTCCACTGGAGGGTAAGGCTGTTGCCTGAAACAAGGCGTTCCCCGCCTTTCAGAACAATATCCAGATCAACCCGGTAATCGTTGGGTTTAAGGGTATAGCGGTGCTCGATTTCCCGACCCGAGGTATCGGCCAGGCGGAAGCGGATGGTTTGGCTGTTGCCGGGTCCGGGGCTCACCACGCCTTTTTCGAAAAGCAGTTCTCCGCTTTGGGCCGTGCGGCCTTGCCCGGAGTTGACCGAATAGGAGAGCTGGTTGAATGCACCGGCTTGAAGTACCACAGGCTTACCGTCAAAGCGGTTGAAGGTTTTGAGGGTAATGGTTTTGGGCTGGGCACCCTTGTTGCTGAACTCCACCCGCATCAGTTCGTTTTCGATGGTGGTGGACGCTTCGGTACGGAGGCTGTCCGCCAGAAAGGCGCCGGCCGATTTTTCAACCCGTATTTTTTCGGCGGTCAGTGAATCGGTTATACGGGTTACGGAGTCCTTTACCGGCCGGGATCGGGCGATGGAGTCGGCAATCCGCTTTTGTTCTTTCAGGTAAGCCTGCTTGCCCTTGCCATTGAAATAAAACATGCCCATCAGCAGCATCCCGATCAGCACGAATCCAATCACCGTATTCTTGTCCGTTCCCATACTTTTTCCTTAAGCGGCCAAAGGTAACTAAACCCGCCTAATTGGGCGGAGGCAGGTGGATAGTGTGGTGTTGGGTGGTAAATGTTAAGTTTTGAATGAAGGGCCGTCCGAAGAAAATGATACAAAGAAGTCAGGTAGTTCATGGTGAAACGAAATCTCTCCGCGCTCTTGCTGATTTTGTCAGGCGCAGGTCTCCCGACCTGTGCCGCGTCGTTACTATTTTTTCACGCAAAGCCGGGAGTAAGGTTAAGGTAAGCCGCAAAGGAGAGTCTTGTAACTTGACGTTCTTCTATGAATTCAGCGGGCTCACAACTTATAGGCATTCATCATAGTCTTCATTTAATCATTTCAATCACAGTTCAGATAAATTATTTCACGCAAAGCCCCCCTAGAGTGGTGTTGGGTGGTAAATGGTAAATTTTAAATGAAAAAAGTTTGTTCAAGCACCAATCGCAAAGAGCCAAGGAAGAAGGAAAAAGGAAAAAGTGAATTGATCATAGTCCTCATGCAATCATAGTTCAGACCTTTGTGCCCCGTATTTAAAACATGCCGTTACCTGCCGCTTTCCTTAACTTGCTCCTGAAATTTTCTGACCATGAATCCCAACGCCGGTATCCGCCCCGCGCGGCCCGAAGATTGCACCCGGATGCTGGAACTCATCCGGGAACTGGCCGCTTACGAAAGGGCGCCTGATGCCGTCACCGTCAGCCCCGAACATTTCGAACGCAGCGGTTTCGGCGAAAAGCCGGTTTGGTGGGCCCTGGTGGCCGAATACAAAGGGAGGGTGGAGGGCTTTGCCCTCTATTATATCCGGTACAGTACCTGGAAAGGGCAGCGCATGTATCTGGAAGATATCATTGTCACCGAAAACATGCGGGGCCGCGGCATCGGAAAAATGCTGATGGACGAATTGATCCGTACCGCCCGTGAAAAAGGGTTCGAAGGCATCCACTGGCAGGTACTCGACTGGAACGAGCCGGCGCTGAATTTTTACCGCAAATATCCGGGCGTCCGCTTCGATGGGGAGTGGATCAATTGCGCACTTGATTTGTAACAGGTTAAGGAACTCGGGTTTCTGCGATTCTCCTGCTTAACTGCTTTTTAACATCATAGCCGACCAGTTTTTTCAGGGAGCGGAATCCCTCAGCCGAACTTTACCTACCTTTAATGTTCAATTTTATGAAGATGCTTTATCGAAATCTCCTTCGGTTTTCCTTTGCGCTGCTCCTTGGATTACCCCTGCTGTTCCTTTCCTGCCAGAAAGAACTGACCGGCGACGTGATTCCTCCCGATCCGTTTATTCCCCCGGATCTGACCACAACCGTTACGGTTTCGCAGGTTTCGGGTTTTGTAACCGATGCCAACAATGCCGCAGTGGTAGGGGCTTCCGTGAGTTCGGGCGGACAAACGGCGACCACCAACAAGTACGGCTATTTCGAATTCAACGATATCAATGTGGTGAAGAATGCGGCCGTGGTATCGGTCAGCAAAACGGGCTATTTCCCCGGCATCAAGACCTTTGTGGCCAAGGCCGGCAAAGGCGCGTTCTTCCGGATTAAACTGATTCCCAAAACCAACGCGGGTTCGTTCAGCGCGGGTACCGGTGCTTCCATAACCTTGCCGGGCGGACTTAACATCGCCTTTCCGCCCAACAGCATCGTGGTAGCGGGTAGCAGTGCTGCTTACAGTGGCACGGTAACCGTCTCGGCCAGCTGGATCAATCCCGTGGCCGCCGACCTCTACGGCATCATGCCCGGCGACTTGCGCGGCCTTGATACATCCGGTGCGTTGCGCACGCTGCAAACCTATGGTATGGCGGCAGTGGAACTCCGCGGCGCTTCTGGCGAACTGCTGCAGATGGCAGAAAATAATCCGGCCACGCTGACCATTCCCATACCGGCCACCCTGCAGGGCAGCGCGCCCGCCAGCATTCCGCTCTGGTATTTTGATGAGGCCAAGGGACTTTGGAAAGAAGAAGGCAAGGCCCTCAAAAACGGCACCAACTATGTGGGCGATGTGAAGCACTTTTCCTTCTGGAACTGCGACTGGCCCGCCAACCTGGTGCAGTTCGAGTGCCGGGTGACTGACGCCGGGGGTCGCGCCATACAGAATGCGCTGGTAAAGATTTTTGAAGTGAACAATCCCTGGAACGCCCGCTTCGGATTCACCGACTCATCGGGTTATGTGGGTGGAGCCGTTCCTGCTAACTCCGAGCTCTCGCTTGAAGTATATAGCGATCCTGCCTGCATCAACTATGCAGTCACCCGCCGCTTTACCACCACCACCACCAATGTTTCCCTCGGCGATATCGTGGTGCCCATCACCTATGCGGCCAGTATTTCCGGAACCGTACTTAATTGTGCTGGTACCGCGGTTACCAACGGCTATGTCATCATGCAGGTGGGCAACCTGAGTTACCAGCGTCCGCTCAACAACCTGGGTGAGTTCCGCTTTATCGTTTCCCTCTGCGATGTGAGTGTGCCGGTAACCCTGGTGGCCGAAGATCAGGCGGCGATGCAGCAAAGCAACAACTTCCCCTTCACGGTCACCACCGGCAACAATGATGTGGGTACACTCACGGCCTGTGGGGTTTCATCGGCCCAGTTCATCAATTTCGACCTGGGAGGCACCGCTTACGGGTTCGCCACGCCGACCGACAGTATCATGCAGTCATACCGATCACCCAATACGTCAAACGATATTGGTTGCTTCGGTTTCCGTTCGGCCGTTGGCAGCCAGGAAAGCGTATCTCTTTCCTTCTCCTCGACCGGAGTTGCCGTAGGCAGCGCCCAACCGCTGACCAGTTTCAACTACTACAGCAACAGTTTCAGTGATTCGCTCCGGATTGTGACGCCCATTCTGGTCAATGTCACCGAATACGGCACCCCGGGCCAGTTCATCGCCGGAAATTTCACCGGCACTTTGTATGGGCCTGCGCCAACCAGCACGCCCTACCCGGTGAACTGCACCTTCCGTTTCCGGCGATCGTATTAGCGGATTACAGCGCCCAAAGTATTCACATTTTTTTGAGAACTCCGTTTCGGGGGTCAACCCGCATTGCCGTAGTTTTGCCCGAAAAAATATGGCCAAAAGCATCCGTATCGATTCCTCCGGCAAACTTCAGGTACCCGATCAACCCATCATCCCCTTCATCATTGGAGACGGAATAGGCCCCGACATCTGGCGGGCCAGTGTGCGCGTGTTTGATGCTGCGGTCCAAAAAGCCTATGGCGGCCGGAAGAAAATCGATTGGATGGAAGTGCTGGCCGGTGAAAAAGCATTCCGTGAAACCGGCAGCTGGATGCCCGACGAAACCATGGAGGCCTTCAAGAAATACCTGGTGGCCATCAAGGGTCCGCTTACCACGCCCGTGGGCGGCGGCATACGCAGTCTGAACGTGGCCCTGCGGCAGGAGCTGGACCTCTATGTGTGCCTGCGCCCCATCAAATATTTTGAAGGTGTGCCCTCGCCCATGTGGCAGCCCGAGAAAGTGAACATGGTGATTTTCCGGGAGAACACTGAAGACATTTATGCCGGTATCGAATTCATGACCGGAACCCCCGAAGCTGAAAAGCTGCGTCATTTTCTGGAGCAGGAAATGGGTGTGAAAAAACTCCGGTTCCCGGACAGCACATCATTTGGTATCAAGCCGGTGAGTAGAGAAGGCAGCGAGCGGCTGATCCGTTCGGCCATCCGCCATGCCATCGATAACAAACTGCCCAGCGTGACCCTGGTGCATAAGGGCAATATCATGAAGTACACCGAGGGCGCCTTCAAAACCTGGGGTTATGAACTGGCCGAGCGCGAGTTCAAAGGGCAGGTATATACCTGGAACCAATGGGAGCGCACCAAAAAGGAAAGCGGCGAGGCGGTGGCCAACGAGGAGATGAAGATTTCGGCCATCGGCGGAAAAGTGATTGTCAAAGATGCCATAGCCGACAATTTTTTGCAGCAGGCTTTACTGGCGCCGCAGGATTATTCGGTGATTGCCACGCTCAACCTCAACGGCGATTATATCAGCGATGCGCTGGCCGCACAAGTGGGAGGAATCGGCATCGCTCCGGGAGCCAACATCAACTACATAACCGGCCATGCCGTGTTTGAGGCAACGCATGGAACTGCACCGCGCTTCGCCGATACCGATACCATGAATCCCAGCAGTGTGCTGCTGAGCGGTGTGATGTTGTTTGAATATATCGGCTGGCGTGATGTCGCCGAATCCATCACGGCCGCCATCGCCCGCACCATCCGCAACAAGACCGTCACCATCGATTTCTACAACCTCATGAAGGAGGGCAAGCTGCTCAAGACCAGCGAGTTTGCCGATGCGGTGATCGGGAACCTTTAGAAGGGTTCGGTGTTAAATGTTAAATGTTGAATGGGGGGGAAGGTTGGAGTCAAAGTTCAATTGTTAGGTATTGTTCAAAGTTCAATGTTCAAAGTTCAAGGTTATTTCTCAGGCGGGTATACCTTGAGGGGCGACCTGCCTACTTTATCATTCGTTGAAACTCGGCTTTGAGATGTCCTTTCAAGTCGGAGTAAGGGACGAAGATATCGATAGGCCCTGCAGCATATGGAGCTATCTCATATTGGTTGTAAAAAAATCCGATTCCCTTTTCTTCGATGTAGAAATTGTCTGAAAGTTTCATGATCCGGTCTTCAAACAGTCCAAGCTCGGAGAGTTTCCTGCCGGGAGGTGCACCCGACTGGATTCGGAATCGGCTTTCCAAAATCCGCAGCAGTTGTAATGAGCCGGGATTCAGCAACACGTCTTCAATTTTGATTACTTTTTTTTCCAACTTATCTGCATTGATGAATGAAATTCCCGTTATGCCGTGCGCTCCTCCGCTGTATTCATAAAATACGAATTGCAGGCATATCAAACGCTTGGTTTCTGAATTTACGGAGCAGCCCAGGTCATTGTTGGAATTACGGAAAAATGGATTTTCTAATATTTCGGTTTCTTTTTCATCGGCGAACGTGTTACGGTACGATTCGAAATAATCGTCTCTTGACTGTTTCAACATGATCTGCACATCTGTCGAAGTTGGCATTTTAAAAAGCTGTTCTGCAATCAGGCGCTTGATGAATGCGTCGGTGGGTGATGAGCCGGATGGCCACAATATCCTGGCGTTGTAATTGGCCATAGGAGAGTTTTCGATTGCCGGTAACAGTTTCAGGCTGTCTTCCAGCACCCATATGTCGAAAGCGGTTGCCTGAGGAATTTCCTGCAACAATACGGGAAGCGGTTTTGAACGTATATCTTTTTTCCAGGTTCCTTCAAAAGCGCCTTCTCTCATACGGATATCAAATAACTCGCTCGTCTTGTTATCTTTTGCATGAAGACTGATTTCGGTGTTTGAACTTTTGGCTGCACCCGCCAGTGGAATCGGCGTCCTTACCTTGTCGTATTGATAGTAACCTGTATATCCCTTTTCTTCTGCCTCTATCCTGAGCGTCACCGGGTAGGTTGAAATCGTGCCGCGCAACTGCAGGTAATCATATTTTTTAATTTCCTGGGCACCAAGGTGGTTGCAGGTAGTAAGAAAAATGAAATTGAATGTGATTGATCTCAGCATGACCAGATGTTTGAACGGTAAAGCAAGTAGCAGGTTGGAAGGCTCAGGTAAATTATTTGCCACAAAGTATGAATTTTTGTGAAGTATCTTGCTTTCTTCCTTAGTTTGCGGCTCAAAGTCCATCATGTTGGCTCCACAGTTGGTGGACTGTAAGTGCATCAAACACGGAGCCAGATTTTTCGTTCACCAGGAACTTCAGCGGGAAATGATTTAGTAACACCAGGCACACGAGGGGACTCGTGCGCCTGGAGGAAAAAAATCAGCGGAATCCCTTAATCCGCTTAATCAACGGTTCAGACAACCAGCATCAGCCAACCACAAAATCACCTTCTACAACCCAATATTCACCATTTCCAAAACCCGCTTGTCAATTGAACCAATTACTGTATTTTCGAATGCAAACAAAAAACATCTATCGTATGCATGAACCGGCCTGAGTACCGGAAAATATATCGGCGTTAGTAGATTCTTGATCAGGAAACCGCGAATTTCAAAAGAATACAAGAAAAAGCTGAACGCTCACGTCAAGGCGTGGGCTTTGGTTTACTTGTATTCGGGTGCTTCGCGGTACCTCTGATCAGGTGGCTATATGTCCCACGCTGATTTTTTATACCCATCCATGAAAGGGGCTGCATGGAACAAACAATACAAAATGAAAAGTCTGAAATTCATGCTGATAGCCCTGGGTCTGCTTTGCCTCTCAACCACTGCTCTGGCCCAGAGCCTGTCTTCCTATGTGCCTGCCAACGGATTGGTGGGGTGGTGGCCATTTAATGGGAATGCCAATGATGAGAGTGGGAATGGGAATAATGGGGTGGTGAATGGGGCGACGCTTGCTGCTGATAGATTCGGGAATTTAGGCAAGGCATATAGTTTTGATGGGGTGAGTAATTATATCTCAACTCAAGCAAACATTAATAATGTAATGTCATTAACTTATTCTTGTTGGATTAAAACGGGCATTGGAGGGCACATAATAAGCCAAGGACACCTTACTGGTGGTTTTGAAATATATCTTCACAATCCAAGTACAGGAGGTATTCACTCAGGTAAAATCCCTTTTTATCAGTCTAATCCAGGTGGAGGATTTGGGAAAATGACTAATAGTTTATACAATGATTGGCAATGGCATCATGTTGTTGGAGTATTAAGGGGGTATCAATCTACTAATTTGGATCCTGATTCTTTGAAAATTTATATTGACGGACAACCTGCACTTGCCTCAAGTGTTACAACTGTTTCTGGTTACATTCCGTCTTCTCCAAATCACCCTTTTTGGTTTGGATGCTTACCTAACTTTATTCAAAATTCTTTTTTCAATGGTCAATTAGATGATATTGGCATCTGGAACCGCGCCCTCACCCAACAAGAAATCACCAACCTCTACAACGCTAGCACATCAGCCCCCGCGCCCTGCCCTACATTACCTGCCAATTTACAAAATGGCTTGGTGGGTTACTGGCCGTTCTGCGGTAACGCTAATGATGAAAGTGGGAATGGGAATAATGGGACGGTGAATGGGGCTGCGCTGACAATTGATCGGTTTGGGAATTCAGCCAATGCTTATGACTTTTTGAGAACAACTCAAACCAGCATTGATGTTCCGCATAGTAACAGCCTTGACAATATAAGTGATTTAAGTATTTCTTTTTGGGTCAACTTGAGGAGTTATGGTGTTCCTGGCACAAGCGGGCACAATCAATTTATAAATAAATCTGATCAGGGAAGCCAATATCAGTTTTTAGTTGGGTCGAACTTCACTGGTTGGTATTTTTATTATTCGAACACTGGCTTTTTTCAGACAAATAATTTGCCCGAATTATCTAAATGGACAAATCTGACAGTAACATACAAATATGATGGTGTTAGCAGCTCTAGTTCATGGTGTAAACTATATATGGATGGCATTATTAAGGATTCATTTTCTACTACTACAACATTAAATCCCTCAAATTATAATTTATGGATTGGTAAATTAGGTTCAGAGAGTCTGAATAGAACTGATGGTAACCTTGACGATATTTGTATCTGGAACCGTGTTCTCTCTTCCACAGAAATCACCCAGCTCTACCAAACCCAAAGCTCCAATTCAAGCCAGGGCAATGTGGGCATCAATGTGGTGGCACCACAGCGTAATTTGCATATCAAGGATGTGATGCGTCTGGAGCCCCGCAACGCCGCACCCGAGAATCCTGTCAAGGGCGATATTTATTTTGACGGATTGCTTAATAAACTGCGGGTGTACGACGGCACGGCCTGGCAGAATTGCTGGTGATGATGGTTGCAACTTGTTTCCCTGGGGTTTTCGCACACAAGATGTTCGGCAACCCCGGGGATTTTTTTGTCTGAATCAGGATTAGCAGGATTTGAGGATTTTCCTTCATCATAGTCTGTCATTCCATCATGTCCATCATAGTTCAGACAATCTATTGTCCATTTAACATTCACAACCCAACATGCACCATTTCCAAAGCCTGAATCATAGTCCATCATTCCATCATTTTCATCATGGTTCAGACATTCCCCAACCTGATATAACATTCCCCACCCAAGATTCACAATTTGCCCAAAAATCCTTCCCCCTGATAAAAAACGTAAATTCGCCGCCCAAACCACATCCATGAGCAAAATAAACGTAGCGCGCCCTGTCGTGGAACTCGACGGCGATGAAATGACCCGAATCATCTGGCGGTTTATCAAAGACAAACTCATTCTTCCTTATCTTGATATCGATATCCGCTATTACGATCTGGGTATCGAACACCGCGACGCCACCGGCGATCAGGTAACGCTGGATGCGGCTAATGCCATCCGGCAATTCGGCGTGGGCATCAAATGCGCCACCATCACCCCCGATGAGGCCCGTGTGAAGGAGTTCAACCTCAAGCAGATGTGGAAAAGCCCCAACGGCACCATACGCAATGTGCTCGACGGCACGGTATTCCGCGAGCCGATTGTTATAAAAAACGTACCCCGCCTCGTCACCAACTGGACGGCCCCCATCATCGTAGGCCGGCATGCCTTTGGCGACCAGTATCGTGCAACCGACACCGTGATCAAAGGCAAGGGCAAACTGACCATGACTTTCACGCCCGATGACGGCAGTGCGCCCCAAACGCTCGAAGTATATCAGTTCAAGGGTGATGGTGTGGCGCTCAGCATGTACAACACCGACGAAAGCATCTATGGTTTCGCCCGCAGCTGCTTCAATATGGCCCTTACCAAGAAATGGCCGCTCTATCTTTCCACCAAGAACACCATCCTTAAGAAATACGACGGGCGCTTCAAGGATATTTTCGAAGATGTGTACCGTAAGGAGTTCAAACCGCAATTCGATGCGGCCGGTATCGTTTACGAGCACCGGCTGATTGACGATATGGTGGCCAGCGCCCTCAAATGGAACGGAAACTTTGTATGGGCCTGCAAGAATTATGACGGCGATGTGCAAAGCGATACCGTAGCACAGGGATTCGGTTCACTGGGGCTGATGACTTCGGTGCTGATTACCCCCGACGGAAAAACCATGGAGGCCGAAGCTGCCCACGGCACGGTCACCCGACATTACCGCGACCATCAGGCGGGAAAGCCAACGTCAACCAATCCCATCGCTTCCATCTTTGCCTGGACCCGGGGCCTTGCCTTCCGCGGCAAACTCGACGGGAACCAGCCGCTGATTGATTTCTGCGATGCCCTTGAAGCGGTTTGCATCGAAACCGTGGAAAGCGGAAAAATGACCAAGGACCTCGCCGTTTGCATCCACGGCAACAAGGTGGCCCACGGCGAACACTACCTCTACACCGAAGAGTTTCTGGATGCGATTGATGCCGGACTCCGAAAGCGCTTTGGTAAATGATGGATGTTAAGTTGTAAGTGTTAAATGAGTTGCCTCTCAATACCTGAATTCCTCAGGTCGAAATGATCTGCATTTAACATTCACAACCCAACATTCAACATTTCCCCGCGCCTTACGGGCATTATCTTTGCATCAATAAAATCCGGTAATGAAGACAAAAGGCAAGGTATTGGTGGCCATGAGCGGCGGTATCGATAGTACCGTGGCCGCGCTTATGCTCCATCACGAGGGTTACGAAGTGATTGGCATTACCATGAAAACCTGGGATTATGCCGGCAGTACCGGTACCCAGGGCAAGAAGGAAACGGGTTGCTGTAACCTCGACAGCTTTAACGATGCCCGTCAGGCTGCTGTGCAGCATGGGTTCCCGCATTATATACTCGACATCCGCAGCGAGTTCGGGGATAGTGTCATCGAAAATTTTGTCGACGAATACCTTGCCGGCCGCACGCCCAACCCCTGTGTGATGTGCAACACCCACATCAAATGGCGGGCCCTGCTCAGGCGGGCCGATGCCCTGGGCTGTGAATTCATCGCCACCGGCCACTATGCCCAGGTGCATCAACATGCCAACGGCCGCTATTTCATCCGCAAGGGCATTGACGATACCAAAGACCAGAGTTATGTGCTTTGGGGTTTGCAGCAGGACCTGCTCAGCAGAACCCTGCTGCCGCTGGGCACCTATCACAAAAAAGAAATCCGGCAGATGGCGCATGACTTCGGCTATCCCGAGCTGGCCAAAAAAAGCGAGAGTTACGAGATATGCTTCGTGCCCGACAACGACTACCGCGGCTTTCTGAAAAGAAGGGTGGAGGGCTTGGAAGAGCGGGTGAAGGGCGGTAGTTTTGTAGACAGGCAGGGCAATGTGCTCGGCCAGCACAAGGGCTATCCTTTTTATACCATCGGTCAGCGGAAGGGGCTTGATATAGCACTAGGCCGCCCTGTATTTGTTACCGGAATCGATCCCCAAACCAATACCGTGGTGCTGGGCGACGAAAACGAACTGCTGGCCACCGATATGCGCGTGGCGCGGATCAACTGGATGAAATATGATACCCCGCAGTCGGATAAGGACTGGCACATCAAGATCCGCTACAAGGACGCAGGGGCCCCCGGACTGGTAACCGAATACGAAAACGGGGTGAATGTGCGTTTTTTTGAAGACGTGAAGGGCATTGCTCCGGGGCAAAGTGCGGTCTTTTATGAAGGCGATGATGTGGTGGGGGGAGGAATCATACAGCGAAATGATTGAACGGGAATGCCCGTTCCGGCTTGAAAATTCTGGCTATGCAAAAAAACATCCTGATCGCTTTATCACTGCTTGTTTTAGTGGCGGCTTCCTGTAAAAAGCAAACCGAGGAATTCAACACGCCCGCCATCAGCGATTATGCTCCCCTTACTCCAGGCAAATACATCACCTACCGGCTCGACTCAACGGTGTTTTACAAGAATTTCGGTACCACCACCGATGTGTTCACTTATGAGGTGAAGCATCTGGTGGATGCGGCTATTACCGACAACCTGGGCCGCGAAGCCTATCGCATCATTCGCTATATCCGCAAGAACAGCAGCGATGCCTGGGTGCCCGACAACACCTTCATGGCTGTGAACACCGGCACATCGTATGAGTTTTTGGAGAACAACCTGCGTTTCCTCAAACTCAAACAACCCGTCACCAATTCCTTCAGCTGGAAAGGCAATACCTTTATTGATACGTACTCCCAGTTTTCCAACCTGAAATACCTGGATGACTGGGATTATGTGTATGACAGTGTGAACACGCCCATGACGTTAGGAGCCTTCAATCTGCCCAATACCATCAAAGTTGATCAGCGCGACGAAGTCATCGGCAATCCCTCCGATCCCGCCTCCTACAGTGAAATCAATTACAGTTCCGAAAATTATGCGCAGGGTATCGGCCTTGTCTATCGCCGCTTCCTGCATCAGGAATATCAGCCGCCTACAAGCGGACCAGGATACAAACTCGGTTACGGGGTTACGATGACCATGACCGACCATAACTGAGTTGTGAATTCATTCCGGCAAAAACCATAGCCATGCGAACCTTTGTTCTGCTGTTGTTTTTTATCGTGGTTTTTTTCTCAACGGCCTCGGCCCAGTTCAGCCGTTATATCGTCCAGTTCACCGACAAGCAGGGCTCAGGCTTTTCGATCTCCAATCCCTCCGCCTTTCTTTCCCAGCGCGCCATCGATCGGCGGTACCGCTATCAGATAGCTGTAGACGAAACCGATCTGCCCGTATCAGCAACCTATTTGCAGACACTCCAATCCATCGGCGGAGTCAACATTCTCAACACCAGCAAGTGGTTCAATCAGGTATGTGTGCGTCTTGATAATCCCAATACTCTTGCCGCCATCAATTCCCTTCCTTTTGTACGCAATTCCCGGCCTATAGCGCCGCGGCCTTTAAGGCCTGGTCCGGTGGTTGACAAGTTTGCTGCCGAGGCAATCAGCACTGCTTCTTTGCCCGCTGCCCGTCCCGCCAACCCGGCCGACCGTTACAATTACGGACAGGCTTTTGCGCAGGCGCATTTGCACCGCACCGAGTTTCTGCACAACCTGGGCTTTAACGGTAAGGGTATGCAACTTGCGGTTATGGATGGGGGGTTCCTGAATTATCTTACCCTGCCCACGTTTGACAGCGTGCGCACCAACAACCAGATTCTGGGTACCTGGGATTTCGTTGACAATAAAACCAGTGTCAATGAGGAGCATGTGCATGGCATGTACTGCCTCAGCACCATCGCCGCCAACCTGCCCGGGTCTTTTGTGGGAACAGCCCCGGGAGCAAGCTTTTATCTGTTCCGCACCGAAGACGTATCGGCAGAATATCCTATAGAGGAGCAAAATTTTGTAGCAGCCGCCGAGCGGGCCGACAGTGCGGGTGTCGATGTATTCTCGGTATCGCTTGGCTACAACACATTCGACAACAGCCAGTTTGACTATACCTATGCCGATATGAACGGACGAACCGCCCTGATCAGCCGCGGTTGTACTATGGCCTCCCGAAAAGGAATTGGCGTTGTAGTGGCCGCCGGAAATGCCGGTCTTGATTCCTGGCGCTACATTACCGCACCCGGCGATGCCGACAGTGTGCTCACAGCGGGTGCCGTGAATACCTCCATGACTCCGGCCAACTTCAGCAGTTACGGACCTACAAGCGATAGCCGTGTCAAGCCCGATCTGGTTGCTGTTGGATCACGTACAGTGATTGCCAATTCGAATACCGGGGCACCGGGATTCGGTAGCGGCACCTCTTATGCCTGTCCTATTCTTGCGGGTGTGTTTGCCTCATTGTGGCAGGCTTTCCCGGAAGAAAGCAACCATACCCTTCTTGATGTGCTGCGGAAAGCTGCAGGCAATTTCAATACGCCCAATGACCGGATCGGCTACGGCGCCCCTGATGTGAAAAAGGCTTTTGTATCGCTTGTGAAGAAACGGGTTAACATTCAGCTTGCTCCGGCACCCGGATGCAAGGGAACCCTCAGCTGGTCGGTTAAAGCGGGAAGCGGTATGCGGTTCATTGTTGAACGCCGCCTGCCTGCTGAAAGCAGCTACACGCCGGTAGATACCGTTGATGCCGAAGGCGCTTTCCGTCGCGCGGATTTTGTTTATGAAGACGATTGGTCAAGCCTGCAGGAGGGTATTACTGTGAGCTACCGGCTCGGCATGAGCATCGGCGTCGACACCAGTTTTTATCTTGATTCGGCGAACATTGTTTTTCCCGGCAACTGTTATCCGATACCGGCAAAAGAGGTAACCCTCTTTCCCAACCCGGTGCGCAACAACCTGAACATACTGGCTTACCGTTCCGCACCCGCAATCATTTCGGCAGTGGTCTACAACAGCGCCGGTCAGCAGGTGGCATCGCTTCCGGTCCAGCCGCTAAGGGGAAGGCAACAGTACATCTTGCCGCTGCAAACCCTTTCGCAAGGCACCTATTCTGTTGCGGTGTTCATCGACAATAAGCGGGTGTTGGTGCAGAAAATTTTTCGCAGCAATTGACGGGGATCGACTGCTGCGGTCGGTCTTGCATCAAACTTCGATTCTTGTTGAAACTTTAGGTATTTTGCGCCAGGCAACTAAAAAAATTCAAGTTTAAGATCATGAACAAATTCCTCTCTCTCTTACTGATCGGCTTCGGCCTCATTTCCTGCAACGATACCAAGGCCCCGGCCGATGAGGCTTCCGGCAAAACCGAACCGTTGAAAACCGAGGCCAAGATGCCTGAATTCGCTTATCCGGTGCGTTATAAGGACTGGGAAATCGGGAAGCCGGAGCACATAAAGACCGCACTGGATTTCTACCGCGCCTGGGACGACCGCGATCCGGCCAAGGCCAATGCCCTTTTTGCCGACACGCTCCGTTTGCGCATTCCCGACGACCGCAACGAAATCGTACTGCCCCGCGAACGGATTAATAGCGCACTGGCTCAAAACCGGGCCATGTACGACTCCACGTCCAACGATATTCTTTCGGCGGTATCCCTGCACGACAAGGAAAGTGGAGAGGACTGGGTGATGGTGACCACCTACAACAAATGGAAGGAAAAAGGCGGCAAGCGCGACTCGCTGCTCTATCAGGACAACTGGAAGCTTAAAGACGGAAAACTGGCCCTGCTGATGAGTTTTTCGAAAATGCCTACCCGCCAATTGCTCAGCAAGGTCGATAGCGCAGGGCATAAATGATATTCAGGATGTTGTGGGATTAAAAGACCACCCTGCTGTTTTCCCACTTATCTATCAAGCAATCCGTTTCCTTGATTCCCTGTTTCAACGTATTGCTGAAAACGGGATGGCAGCCCTCAGGATTTCATGCGCTGAAAGCACTCCCGCGAGCAGAAGATAGTCGTTGTTTCTTTTGTATTGTTACAGCATGAACCGTTGGGTTGGCCAGTATTTCTGAAAATTGCCCCACGATTCCACGGCAGGAACAATGTATGATAAATGTCATGAACGGTTCCCGCATTTTCAGTGATGGGAATGACTATTTTTATTCAAACAGCTCTTATCAATGCGGCCCCTGTTTTTACTGTTTTGTCTCTTGCTGACCACTTTTGATTCCCTGCTTGCACAGCAGGTCGGAATCGGTACCACCCGGCCACATCCCTCGGCGCAACTCGAAATACAGGATACCGCAAGAGGCGTCATGATTCCGAGAGTGTCGGAACATGCCCGGTTGCGCTTATCTGGAGCACGTGGTTTGATCGTGTTTGATTCCACACAAAACGCATTCATGTTCCACGACGGTCGAAGCTGGAATCCGCTGCCATCAAGGGGGAGCTATCCCGGGCAACTGTTGTTCTGGAACGGAACGAAATGGTCGGCAGTCAACCCCGGGTTGGGCGGACAGGTGCTGACCCTTGGGTCCGGGGGAACCGACCCCTCCTGGCAGGGACCCACCACCGATACGGTTTATATTGATCCAAGAGATGGGCAATCCTACCCGATTCGGCAATATGGCAACAAGATCTGGATGACCAAAAATCTCAATTATAGTGGAGGGGTATGTTATTCCTATGCTCCGGCCAACTGCGAAGTATATGGAAAATTGTACGATTTCTTTTCAGCACAAGAGGCAGCTCCACCAGGCTGGCATGTGGCGACAACCGCAGAATGGGACTCGTTGATTAACCGGTTCGGTGGTAGTGCCGTTGCCGGAGAGGCCCTAAAGTCTGTTCAATACTGGAATCAGCCCAATGTTGCAACCAATAGCAGTGGTTTTGATGTGCGGGGGGCGGGATGGTTATATAACTCTTTTGTGTCCATGTTCAATTTGATTGGCGCGAATACCATTTTCTGGACCCGGGATCTACAGGACGGCTATAATATGTATGTCCGTAGTTTCAATAACAGCGCAACGGTATCATCAAACACCCAATATTGGACAGACGGGTTATCGGTTCGCTGCGTCAAGGATTGATAGGGATACAGCTCCCTCAATGTATTCGATCGATTTTTAGGATTCCGGTTATCTGAGCCTCATCGAGATGATTATTGATTAAGCTCAATGTAAAGAGGATGACCAGGGATTTCGACCGGTTCTAGCCTGTATTTCACTTTTTGTAAGGGAATTCCCAGTCCAAGTATTTTTGAATGTTTATGTTGTTAACCAATCTGTTATGTAGAATTCTGCTTTTCTCCCTGGATGCCTAATATCAATTGATTTCATCGGACAAAATAATATTCCCTCAAATTCGTTATTACTTTCGGAGTAGTGGCTTTCCTACCCCTGAAGGTTTCCGTTCCACCCTAACCTAAACCCTATTCTTGTCTTACATGAAAACCGTCCACACCTTCTATTTGACTTTCTTGTTCACCTTGGGACTGTTCTCCGCCGATGCCCAGGAAGTCATCCGTCAGGCACCTTGCCAGGATGCCGTAATGCGCGGTCAGGCCGACAGCGTCCGCACCATATTCACCCGGCAGGGTTATGTGGTGGTGCGCGAGGCCTCAGTAACCATGGAAAGCGAATACGAAATGCCTGTGGTGATGCCGCTGACCCAGGGCGTCAACTACCAGTTCGTCTTCATCGGCGACCTGAGTTCCAGATTGTATGAAGTACGTATGTACGACTGGAATGAGAAAGAGGTGATTTATCAGAAGAAAATGGTAGGCGATTTGGATGACAACATCATCAGTTATGCCTATTCGCCCAACTTCTCCGAATACCATATGATGAAGTCTGTACAGGTAAACAGGAAGAAGAAGAGCCTTTGCGGCTATGTGATGCTGCTTAAAAAGGTGAAATAATCCGCTCCGTAAAAGCCTTAACGAATCAGGTTAATTCTTCCGGCTTGCTCTTTTGTTGACTTTCCCGCAAACCGGTAAACGACCCGGTACACATAGAGTCCCGTTCCGGCTTTCTTTCCCCGGTAATTTCCATCCCATTGTTCTGCCGTGCGTGAAGCGCGGAAAACCTCTTCGCCCCAGCGGTTGTAAACAAACCAATTGTACACTTCGGGTACACAGTTGCATACCGGCTTGAACAGATCATTCAGCCCGTCGCCGTTCGGTGTGAACGCCGAGGGTACAAACAGCGTGCAGATGCCTGGGGTTACCGGACAATCGGCTATGATTACGGTTTTTTCAAGCGTATCGGTACCGCAGGTGAAATCGGCGATCGCCTGCACCGTATAGGTTCCCGGAGCACTGAACAGATGCGCCGGTGATTTACGTGTCGAGACATTAGCTGCTCCGCTTCCCGCATCACCGAAATTCCACCGCACCCCGGTCAGCGCCGAATCGGAACTGATGGAAAAGCGGGTACTGTCTTCCACACAGGTTCCCAACACTGCCCCGATAGCTCCCCCGCAGGGTACGGCGCATGTGCTAATGACGATGGTTTTTTGCAGGTTCAGGGTTCCGCAGGCAAAGGTTACCGTTGCCTTGACGGTATAGGTTCCTGCATTAGCGAATAAATGGCTAGGCTCCCGAAGGGTGGAGCTGTTTGCGCTTCCGCTCGACGGATCGCCGAAATTCCAGAGGATGCTGCTGATCGGAGTTGCCGGGCTGATGCGGAAGGGCAGAGTGTTTCCGCTGCAGGAATCAGCAGGTGCAACTATGCTTCCGATGCAGGAACTGTTGCAGTTCACCACGGTGAAATTGTTCAGCAACACAATCTCCTGGCCGCAGGCCGTGGTGGCTACCGCCTTCACATTGTAACTGCCTGCATCCGAAAAAATATGATTGACAAACAGGCCCAGCCCCAGGTTGTTTGGTCCCGATAACGGGTCTCCGAAATCCCACTCAACGGAAAGGATGTCTTTGGCGTTTTTCAGGGTGAAGAAACTCGTGTTGCCGGCGCAGCTGTCCAGCGACCGGATCTCATTGCGTTCAGGTGCGGGAATATCATCAAAATAATACACCCATTTGGGGAGTCCGTATCCGCCGCCGCCGGCCTGGTTGGCCGGAACATTCTGCTGGAAGCCGCAGGCAGCGCCTTTTTCGTTGGGGCAGTTGATGACGTTGACTGAACCGGAATTTGTGTAGACCTTGTTGTCGGGGCCCAGTTGCAGACTTGCCGACTGCGAAGCGATTTCGTATTTGGAATTTTCAATAGCAGCCGTGCTAGAAAGGCTGATATCGTACTGCCTGATTACACTGAGGTTGGATACGTAGAGCAGTTTGCCGTTGGGGGAGAATTCGATGCCGTAATAAACATCATTGGTAGGATCGGAACTCCAGATGAGCGGATTGGATACCACCCCGGTAGCATTATTGAAATTATACAACTCGATCTTTCTAGTGAAGATATTGCCCATAGCCAGGCGGTTGAACTGCCGGTTCACTTTGAGGTGGCCTGCACCGTTGCCATGATTGTCGCCCACGGTCGAAACAACAGGCGTATTTTGTATGCCCGCAGCCGTTATTTTGAATGCATAGAAACTGTTGCCCGGGTTGTCGTGTGTGATCAGCCAGTAACTCTGTCCGTCGGCCCCGGGCACCACTTCCAGTTTTTCCGAGTCGGTCTGGAAAAGAAACTGGTTTTTCTGTGAGGCGACCACATCGCCCAGTCCCCCGGCGAGGGTCATATCCACCAGGTTGTACCGTATGCCATTCCCGCCAAACTGTTGGTCGATGGTAATGACATAAAACTGGGATCCGTTTCCCGGTTTAGGCACAATCACCGCCGCAGTTGTCGAAGAAAGCAGGAGGGGGTCGCCGCCCAGCAGCCCGGTTCCGTTGGGCATTGCCTGGTTTTGGGCATTCCATATTGTAACGCCATCGGTGTAAAACAGAAGGGCTCCGGTATTCCGGTCCGCTACTGAGGCGCTGCCTTCCCCCGTTTGTGTGGCCCCACCTCCTATGAAGGCGGGGGGCGATGCATTGAAGTTGACTCCACCGCCCCGACCAAAACGCCACTGGTTATTCTGCTTCTGGCCATAGCCGAAGCCGGCGATCAGGCAGCACAATAGGATTAAGTGAAAAAAACGCATTAATAAAATCTATTACTGCTAAACAACTATTCCCGGTGTTGGTTTAGTTCTCCTTTTCTGCGGGTCTTTGTTATCGGGCAGAATCCGTCTTTATAAAGTACTATGTCATGGGCTTCGGCAGGCTGAGCATCCACTTTTTTCTTCCAGAAATTATTTCCAAAAGCCTTTGCCATTTGATTTCACCCCCTTACCTTTGCACTCCCAAATTAAAAAATGGGGTTCTAAAGTTCTTTGCATATGTCACAACGTATTCGCATCAAATTGCAGTCTTACGACCATAACCTGGTCGACAAATCTGCCGAGAAGATCGTTAAAACCGTTCGCAGCACCGGCGCGGTCGTTACAGGGCCAATTCCCCTGCCGACCCACAAGAAGATTTTCACCGTGCTGCGCGCCCCGCATGTCAACAAGAAGGCACGGGAACAGTTTCAGTTGTGCACACATAAGCGTCTTTTGGACATCTACACCAGCAGCAGCCGAACCGTTGATGCACTCAGCAAGCTCGATCTGCCCAGTGGTGTTGATGTTGAGATCAAGGCCTGATGAACTCTCCGCCGGTCACCGCGCGGAAAAGCAGAAGGTCAGTTCTTAATTTAAATAGCGAAACATCCATCTCCCTTCGTGGAGCGCTGGATATAAACACGATACAATGAAAAGTATTATTGGCAAGAAAATCGGCATGACCAGTATTTTCGATGCAGCCGGCAAGCAGACCGCCGTGACCATCATCGAAGCCGGTCCTTGTGTTGTCACCCAGAAGAAAACCGTTGAAACCGACGGTTACAACTCCCTTCAGATCGCATTCGGCGAAAAGAAGGAAAAGCATACCACCAAAGCAGCGCTCAACCACTTCTCCAAAGCGCAGACTTCTCCCAAAAAAGTAGTTAAAGAAATACGCGATTGCGAAACAGACCGCGCCGTTGGCGAAACCATTACGGTCGACATTTTTTCCGAAGGGGAAAACGTGGCGGTAGTGGGCACCTCCAAGGGTAAGGGCTTCCAGGGGGTAGTGAAGCGTCACGGCTTCAGCGGTGTGGGTGAAGCCACGCACGGCCAGCACGACCGTCAGCGCGCCCCGGGTTCTATCGGTAACTCCTCCGACGCCTCACGCGTGTTCAAAGGCATGCGCATGGCCGGTCGTATGGGTCAGGACCGTGTGAAGATGAAAGGACTCAAAGTGGTGAAGATATTTCCTGAAAAAAATTACATCCTGATCAGCGGATCGGTGCCGGGTCACAACGGCTCCATCGTCATGATTCAAAAATAATCAGCGCCGAAAGGCCCGAACATTAAACCGAATTCGTCATGCAAGTAGATGTGCTCAACATAAACGGTTCAAAAACCGGACGTACCGTGGATCTTCCCGAAGATATTTTCGGCGTGGAACCCAATCACCATGTGGTGTACCTCTCGGTGAAGCAATACCTCGCCGCGCAGCGTCAGGGGACCCATAAGGTTAAAACCCGCGCCGAAGTGAAGGGCGCTTCCCGCAAACTGGTGAAGCAAAAAGGAACCGGGGGTGCACGTAAAGGGAATATCCGCAACCCGCTGTACAAGGGTGGTGGTACCATCTTCGGCCCCAAGCCCCATGGCTACGACTTCAAACTCAACAAAAAGGTGAAGGACCTCGCCCGTGTGAGCGCACTCAGCCACAAAGCCGTGAAAAACGCTATTGTGGTAGTGGAAGACATCAATATGGATGCCCCTAAAACCAAAACCTTCTCAGGTATTCTGGGCAACCTCAATATCCGCGACAAGAAAGCGCTGTTCGTGCTGCCCGAATACGACGGCAACACCTACCTGAGCATGCGCAACATTCCCTCGGTGCAGGGTGCGGTACTGGCCGACATCAATACCTACGACATTGTCAACGCACAAGTGGTGGTCTTCACCGAATCCACCGCGAAAATTTTCAGCGAAGCACAGGCCTAAACCCGGAACAAGAACCGATCAAGAGCCGAAAAAAAACAACCATGAGACCAACCGACATATTGATCAAACCGGTACTCTCCGAAAAGATCAACAAGCAGACCGAAAAAGCCAACCGCTACGCATTCATCGTAGGCCGGAAAGCCAACAAGCTCGAAATCAAGAAGGCTGTCGAATCCTTCTACGGCGTTCAGGTTATTGATGTGAACACCGCGGTGATGCCCGGCAAAGCGAAGTCACGCTATACCAAATCGGGGTTTCTCAATGGCCGCAAGCCAGCCAAGAAGAAGGCTTATGTAACCGTGGCTGAGGGCGAAACCATCGACCTCTACGGAACCACCGTATAAGCGTGAAAAAATTAAAACAGGAATGGCGACAACTGCCGCAAAAGTTGAAATAAGAAAACCATGGCACTCAGGAAGTACAAACCCACCACCGCAGGAACCCGCTGGAGAATCGGCAACGCATACGCCGAAGTAACCACCAATGTTCCCGAAAAATCACTGGTGGAAAAACAAACCAGCACCGCGGGCCGCAATGCCCAGGGTCGTCGCTCCATGCGCTACATGGGCGGCGGGCACAAGCACATGTACCGCATCATCGATTTCAAGCGCTCGAAGAAGGATATCCCGGCCACGGTGAAAAGTATCGAGTACGATCCCAACCGTACCGCATTCATCGCCCTGCTGGCCTATGCCGACGGAGAGAAGCGCTATATCCTTGCACCCAACGGTTTGCAGGTAGGCGCTACCGTTATCAGTGGCGACAATGTGGCTCCCGAACTGGGGAACGCCCTGCAACTGAAGAACATGCCCCTGGGTACAAATGTGCACAACATCGAAATGCAACCCGGCCAGGGCGGAAAGCTTGTGCGCAGCGCAGGTACCAGCGCCCAGCTTTCGAATAAAGAAGAACGTTATGGTGTGTTGAAAATGCCCAGCGGGGAACTCCGCAAGGTGTTGATCAACTGCTACGCAACTGTAGGCGTGGTCAGCAACAGCGACCACAACCTCGAGAGTCTCGGTAAAGCCGGTCGCAGTCGCTGGAAAGGCATCCGCCCCCGTACCCGCGCCGTGGCCATGAACCCTGTTGACCATCCGATGGGTGGTGGCGAAGGAAGGGCTTCGGGTGGACACCCGCGCAGCAGAACAGGTCGCTATGCCAAGGGCGAAGTGACCCGTACACGCGGTAAGGGTTCCGACAAGATGATTATCCAGCGCAAAAACGGAAAAAAACTCAGTAAATAAACCAACAGTTAAAATGCCGGCGGGCCGCGCTCTCCGGAAATAAACTCAACAAGCGATATGCCACGTTCAGTAAAAAAAGGTCCTTATATCGACGCCAACCTGGAAGACAAGGTTCTTGCCATGAATGACGGAAAAACCAAGAAAGGGGTGATCAAAACCTGGAGCCGCCGCTCCACCATTTCCCCCGATTTCGTGGGTCATACCCTGGCCGTACACAATGGAAACAAGTTTATTCCCGTGTATGTGACCGAATTCATGGTAGGCCACAAGCTCGGTGAATTCGCGCCCACCCGGAATTTCCGCGGGCACTCCAGTAAAAAAATCGCCTAATCCCTGAACCGGTCGAACGGTTTTAGAAAAGATAATCAAATGGAAGCATTAGCCAAACTCAACAACTACCCGACTTCGCCGCGCAAGATGCGCCTGCTGGTGGACCTGATCCGCGGCATGGAAGTGGAAAAAGCGCTGGCGCTGTTGCAGTTCAGCCCCAAGCACCCCTCTTCGCCCCTGTACCAGCTGCTGAAAAGCGCCATCAACAACTGGGAGCAGAAGAACCAGGATGCCAAGATCGAAGATGCCCGCCTCTTCGTGAAAGCCGCCATGGTCGATGGTGGACGGGTGATCAAGCGGATGCGACCCGCCCCGCAGGGCCGTGGATACAAGATCCGCAAGCGGAGCAACCATGTCACACTGATTGTTGATTCAAAAAACGAACTCTAAACACAAACACATCCGTCCGGACAACGCGCCGGACCAGCGATGGAAATACAACACTATGGGTCAGAAAACAAATCCTGTTGGCATCAGATTAGGCATCATCCGCGGATGGGACAGTAACTGGTATGCCGCCAAGAAAGATTACGGTAGCAAGCTGATTGAGGACCATAAGATCCGCAATTACCTCAATGCCCGGATCAACAAGGGAGGTATTTCCAAAATCGTTATCGAGCGTACGCTCAACAAACTGATCATCACCATCCACACCTCCAAGCCCGGTATCATCATCGGTAAGGGTGGCGGCGAGGTTGATCGGATCAAGGAAGAACTTAAGAAACTCACCGGTAAGGAGGATGTGCAAATCAACATCCTGGAAATCCGCCGGCCCGAACTCGACGCACAGATCGTTGCTGAAACCATCGCCCGTCAACTCGAAGGCCGTATCAATTTCAAACGCGCCGTGAAAATGGCTATCGCCTCAGCCCTGCGCATGGGTGCCGAAGGCATCAAGGTGCGTTGCGGCGGAAGGCTGGGTGGCGCTGAAATCGCCCGCAGTGAGGAAATCAAACAAGGAAGGACACCGCTGCATACCCTGCGCATGGATATCGATTACGCCAGCGTTTTCGCACAAACCGTTTACGGAAAAATCGGTGTGAAGGTTTGGATCTGCAAAGGCGAAGTGCTCGGTAAGCGCGACCTCAACCCCAATGTGGTTGTGGGTGGCGGCAAGGAAGGCGAGCGTGGTTTCGACCGTATGGGCGGCGACCGTTCCGACAGAAGGGGCGGCGACCGTGACCGTGGCGGAGATCGCCGTGGCGGAGGCGGACGCGGCAAGCGCTGATTTGAACGCGGTTTGCAGCAAATTCAACAAGAACAGTGGCAATACAACAATAAGCAGTCATGTTACAACCAAAACGATCAAAACACCGGAAAGCGCAGAAAGGAAGAATCCGGGAAGTAGCCAAGCGGGGCACCACCATCGCTTTCGGTTCTTTCGGCCTTAAGGCCCTGGAGCCCATCTGGCTTACCAACCGGCAGATTGAAAGTGCCCGTCAGGCAATGACCCGTCACATGAAAAGGGAAGGGAACGTATGGATTCGGATATTCCCCGACAAGCCCATCACCAAAAAGCCTGCTGAAGTGCGGATGGGTAAGGGTAAGGGTAACCCCGAGTACTGGGCCGCTGTTGTAGAGCCTGGTCGCATTCTCTTCGAAGCCGACGGCGTACCCCTGCAGGTAGCCCGCGAAGCCTTCGAACTGGCGGCACAGAAACTGCCCATCGCTGTGAAGTTTGTGATCCGCAGGGATTATCAGGCTTAAGCGAAAACAGGAACACACTATTAAAAAAAGCATCATGGCCAAGAAAGTAGATTTTCTGAACAGCATACAGGGGCTCAGCGTAGAGGACCTCAGGGCAAAAATCGCCGAAGACGAGGCCCGTCTGAAAAAAGTACGCTTCTCCCACAGCATCACCCCGCTGGAGAATCCCGTCAGCATCCGGATGCTGCGCAAGGATGTGGCCCGGCTCAAGACATTGCTCAGGCAAAAGGAAATGACGGCCTGAACCCGGTCGCCGTCGAACAATAATTGACCAGGAATAAAAAAAGTCAAGATGACAGAAAGAAACTTACGGAAGACGAAAGCAGGTGTGGTCACCAGCAACAAGATGGACAAGTCCATCACCGTGAAGGTGGAAACCAAGGTGAAGCACCCGCTGTACGGGAAGTTTGTGAAGAAGTCCACCAGGTTCCATGCGCACGACGAGAAGAACGAGTGCAGCATCGGCGATACGGTGCGCATCATGGAAACCCGTCCGCTCAGCAAAACCAAGCGCTGGCGTCTGGTGGAAATCATCGAAAAAGTGAAGTGACAACGGGCCGGTTGCCCCGGTTCAGGTACGATACGGTTTAAAGCTTATTACAATGATACAACAAGAAAGCAGGCTGAATGTGGCCGACAACAGCGGAGCCAAGGAAGTGCTGTGCATCCGCGTGCTGGGCAATTCCGGACAGGATTATGCCAAAATCGGCGACAAGATTGTCGTGACCGTGAAAGACGCCATGCCTGCCGCCGGTGTGAAGAAAGGTACGGTAAGCAAAGCGGTGATTGTACGCACCACCAACAAGCTGCGCCGCAAAGACGGATCCTATATCCGTTTCGACGACAACGCCGTTGTGCTGCTTAACGCCTCCGACGAACCCCGGGGCACCCGCATCTTCGGCCCTGTAGCCCGCGAATTGCGCGACAAGGGATACATGAAAATCATATCGCTGGCACCTGAAGTGCTCTAACGAAACATTCAATAAGGGTCGCTCTCTCCGGAAAGCGGCAAGGAAAAAACAGATAAGATGACTACAAGATTCAAACCCAAGTTCCGCATCCGCAAGGGCGACTCGGTGGTGGTGATTTCGGGCGACGACAAGGACCTGAAAAAACCCCGCAAGGTCATGGAAGTGCTGGTCGACAAGCAGCGTGTGCTGGTGGAAGGAGTCAACATCGTTACCCGCCACACCAAGCCCACCGCACAGAACACCCGCGGCGGTATTGTGAAATCGGAAGCACCCATCCATATTTCGAATGTGATGCTTTGGGATGCGAAGGCCGGAAAGCCCACCCGGGTGAGCCTGAGCCGCGAAACAGGTAAAACAGTCAGAATCGCTAAAAAATCAGGGGAGGTAATCAAATAATGAGCACGACAAAATACACACCGCGTCTGGCGGACCGCTACAGCAAGGAAGTGGTTCCCAACCTCATGAAGAAGTTCGGCTACAAGACCGTAATGCAGGCGCCACGCCTGACCAAGATCTGCCTGAACCGTGGCGTCAATGGCGCCGTGGCCGATAAGAAACTGGTAGACATCGCCGTGGAAGAACTGACGTCCATCACCGGACAGAAAGCGGTTCCCACAATGAGTAAGAAGGACATCTCCAACTTCAAGCTCCGTAAGAATATGCCCATTGGCGCCCGGGTTACCCTCCGCGGCGTGAAGATGTACGAATTCCTGGATCGCTTCGTATCGGTATCGCTGCCCCGCGTGCGCGACTTCAAAGGTGTGAACGACAAATCCTTCGATGGCCGCGGAAATTACACCCTGGGTATAACCGAGCAGATCATCTTCCCGGAAATAGACATCGACAAGGTGAACAAGATCACCGGTATGGATATCACCTTTGTGACCACGGCAGGTACCAACGAGGAGGCGTATGAACTGCTCCGCGAACTGGGCATGCCCTTCAAAAACGCAAAAAAATAAAACCGACCTCCGGGTCGCTCCTGTTAACACAACAATACTATGGCCAAGAAATCAGTAGAAGCCCGGCAACGTAAGCGCGAAGCCTTATCGGCAAAATTCGCCGCCAAGCGTGCCGCACTTAAGAAAGCCGGCGATTACAAGGCGCTTGACGCCCTTCCCAAAAACGCCTCTCCGGTTCGGCTCCGCAACCGCTGCCAGCTTACCGGTCGCCCCCGCGGGTACATGAGGCATTTTGGCATCTCGCGTAACCAGTTCCGCGACATGGCCCTGTCCGGACAGATTCCGGGCGTGACCAAGGCCAGCTGGTAAGGAACCGCCGGCCGTTTGAACAGAAACCAAATAATTCAACCACCAACCGAATAAACATGGTAACAGATCCCATAGCCGATTACCTCACACGAATCCGGAATGCGCAGATGGCCAACCACCGCATCGTGGAAATTCCGGCATCCAATCTCAAGAAGCGGATGACCGAAATCCTGTACGAAAAAGGCTATATCCTCAAGTACAAATTCGAGGACGATACCAAGCAGGGCCTGATCAAAATCGCGCTCAAGTACGACCCGTCCACCAAGCTTCCCGTTATCCAGAGCCTGGAACGTGTGAGCCGGCCCGGTCTGCGTACCTACGCCAAGCCCGATGAATTCCGCCGCGTGAAAAACGGATTGGGCATCGCCATCATCTCCACATCCAAAGGGGTGATGACCGACAAGGAAGCCCGCGCACAGAATGTGGGGGGTGAAGTATTGTGTAACATCTATTAAAACAGCATCGCCCTTCTTCAAGCAGGGCGGAACATAAAAACAGGTTATGTCACGAATAGGAAAAAAACCGGTCGAGTTTCCCGCAGGGGTGACCATCACGGTCGGTAAGGACAATCAGGTGACCGTAAAAGGTCCCAAGGGTGAACTGAAGCAGATGGTTGATGCCGACATCACCCTCGAAATCGCCGACAACAAGGTGGTGCTCAAGCGTCCGACCGAACAAATCCGCCATCGCGCCATGCACGGCCTTTACCGTTCGCTGCTTAGCAATATGGTTAAAGGCGTTACCGAAGGCTATACCAAGAAACTCGAACTCGTGGGTGTGGGTTACAAAGCGGCCAACCAGGGCAACCTGCTTGATCTGGCGCTGGGTTATTCGCACAACATCATCTTCGAAATACCCAAGGAACTGAAAGTGACCACTTCGCAGGAAAAGGGACAGAATCCCATGATCAGCCTCGAAGGTACCGACAAGCAATTGCTGGGTCAGGTTTGCGCCAAAATCAGAAGCCTCCGCAAACCCGAGCCTTACAAGGGCAAGGGCGTGAAGTTCGCCGGCGAAGTGTTGAGAAGGAAGGCCGGTAAGAGCGCGGGTAAATAACCGATGAAAAAACGGCCTGCTGATTGAGTCAACCCGATCAGCAGACCAGAATAAAAACTGTCTTATCCCTTTCCCATCCATTATGGAAAGGCAAATTGAACCGATATGAACAACAAAGTCACCGCCCGCCGCAAGATCAGGTACCGTATCCGCAAGAAAGTAAGCGGAACCGCTGCCAAGCCACGGCTCAGCGTATTCAGAAGCAATACCGACATCTATGCCCAGCTGATCAACGACGATCAGGGTGTTACGCTGGCATCCGCATCTTCACGCGAGAAGGATATCCTGGCGCAAAAAGTCAACAAAACCGAAAAGAGCAAGCTGGTCGGGGCTTCCCTGGCACGCAAGGCTTCGAAGCTGGGTCTTTCCTCCGTGGTGTTTGACCGCGGTGGTTACATCTTCCACGGACGGGTGAAGGCAGTGGCCGAAGGAGCCCGCGAAGGCGGATTACAATTCTAACAACAACCAATCAAATCTTTAACTGAACGAACATGTTGAAATCAACCGACAGCAGAATAAAGGCAGGGGAACTGGAGCTGAAAGACAAAGTGGTGGCCATCAACCGCGTGGTGAAAACCACCAAGGGAGGCAGGGCCTTCAGTTTCTCGGCGCTGGTGGTCGTTGGAAACGGCAAGGGTATCGTGGGTCACGGACTCGGCAAGGCCAAGGAAGTGCAGGAAGCCATCACCAAGGGCATTGAAGACGCCAAGAAGAACCTGATCAAAGTGCCCATCATGCATGGCACCATTCCTCACGACCAGTGGTGCAAGGAAGGCGCCGCCAAAGTGCTGATCAAGCCTGCCGCCCACGGTACAGGTGTGATTGCCGGAGGCAGCATGCGTGCCGTATTGGAGAGCGCGGGCGTAACCGACGTACTTGCCAAAAGTCTGGGCTCGGCCAATCCGCACAATGTGGTGAAAGCCACCGTAAAGGCGCTGGCTACACTCCGCGAGCCGGTTGCGGTTAGCAAAGTGCGGAATATTTCGCTGAAAAAAGTGTTCAACGGGTAAGGGAATCCCTTCCGACTAAAAAAACAACTCATGGGAAAGATAAAAGTCACCCAAATCAAAAGTGTGATCGACAGGCCCGAACGCCAGAAGAAAACCATGGCGGCGCTGGGTCTCCGCAAAATCAATGCCTGTGTGGAGGTGGAAGCCACTCCGCAGATCATGGGCATGGTCAGCAAGGTCAACCATCTGGTACGGGTGGAAACCGTTGCCTGATCAGCATCCGCACACATTCATTCCATCAAGCGAGGGGAGCACACCCCGTAAGTAAAAACAACCACATGAACCTGCATGAACTCCGGCCCGCCAAAGGGGCCACACACAAGGCAAAACGTATCGGCCGCGGTGAAGCCAGCGGTAAGGGCGGAACCTCCACCAAGGGTAACAAAGGCGGACAAAGCCGTACCGGTTACAAAAGAAAGATGGCCTTTGAGGGCGGCCAGATGCCCATTCAGCGCCGGGTGCCCAAGCGCGGATTCAAGAACATCAACCGCATCACCTATAAGGTATTCAATACCGGACAGTTCGACCAACTGGCCGAGAAATACGAATTCACCGAGTTTTCTCACGAGAACCTGTACATCAACAAGCTTATTTCCGCCACCGACCTGGTGAAAGTGCTGGGCCACGGTGACATCAAGGGTAAGTACAGTTTCAAGGTGAACGCCATCAGTGCCAAGGCCAAGACCCTCATTGAAGCGGCCGGCGGAACTGTGGAAATAGTAAAATAAAATAGTGATATTTGCGGACGCCCTCCTCCATGCCCCGGCACGGAACGGATTGCGTCCTTTTTCAGTTTTACGCGTAAGCTAAATCAACTTATTCAGTGAAAAAATTCATCCAAACACTTAAGAACATCTGGAGTATTGAGGAGTTGCGGAAGAAGATACTGTACACACTCGGGCTGATTTTCATTTACCGCCTGGGCTCCTTCATCGTGCTGCCCGGCATCGACCCCAATAAGCTCAGTAACCTGGCCGACAGCACCAAAAGCGGCATGCTCGGCCTGCTCGACGCCTTTGTGGGCGGCGCCTTCCATAAAGCTTCCATTTTCGCCCTGGGTATCATGCCCTATATCTCCGCCTCCATTTTCATGCAGCTGATGACCATTCTGGTCCCCCAGTTCCAGAAGATCCAGAAGGAAGGGGAGAGCGGACGAAAGAAAATCAACCAGTGGACCCGTTATCTCACCGTAGTGGTTACCGCTTTCCAGGCTGCTGCTTATATCGGCTACCTGAAAAGCCAGGGCAATGCCGAGGCGTTGATTCCCGCTTATCTCGATTATTTCGTGGTGTCCACCGTGGTCCTGCTCACCGTGGGTACCCTCTTTGTGATGTGGCTGGGTGAAAAAATCACCGACAAGGGTTTGGGCAACGGAACCTCCATCATCATCATGATGGGCATTCTGGCCCGCCTGCCCGAATCGTTCATGCAGGAATGGAGTTCAAGGGCTACCCGTGACGGCGGTGGCCTTCTCATCTTCCTGATTGAAATCGCCTTCCTCGTAGCCATCATCATGGGACTCATCATGCTGATCCAGGGTACAAGAAGGGTGCCTGTGAATTATGCCAAGCAAATCGTGGGCAACCGTCAGTTCGGCGGTGCGCGCAATTTCCTTCCACTGAAAGTGAATGCTGCCGGGGTTATGCCCATCATCTTCGCACAGGCCATCCTGTTTTTACCGACTATCTTCTCGGGCTTTACCGGTGGCGGTTGGGCACGCTATTTCACCGACCACACCAATGTGGTGTACATGATTGTCTACTCCGTTTGCGTAATCGCCTTCACCTTCCTCTACACAGCGCTTATCTTCAATCCCAAGCAAATGGCTGAAGACCTGAAACGGAATAACGGATTCATTCCCGGTGTGAAACCCGGTCAGCCGACTGCAGACTATATCGGCACCATCATGGACCGCATCACACTCCCCGGAGCGGTACTGCTGGCTCTGGTCGGAATCCTGCCCGGTATTTTCCAGCTGATCTTCGGCACCCAGCAGGGCTTTGCCACCTTCTATGGTGGCACTTCGCTGCTGATCATGGTCGGGGTGATTCTCGATACCTTGCAGCAGATCGAAACCCAGTTGCTCATGCGTCAGTACGACGGATTGATGAGCAGCGGAAGGGTACAAGGTCGTCAGGCTGTGCCCAGCGGCATGTGATCTTGCCCGGCGTAAAATTGTTCCGTATACCCGAAGCAAATGACCGGAAAACAGAACCAACTGCTTATATCCAGCGAGCCCTGACGATTTTCGTCGGGGCTCCTTCCATTTTCAAGAGACCATCTTTCCGCCCGACAAACGGAAGCACCGCCCATGATCCATTCCAAAACCAATGAAGAGATTGAACTGATGCGGCAGAGCGCCCTTCTGGTCAGCAAGGCCCTTACACTGGTGGCATCAACAATCCGTCCGGGTACCACCACGCTTGAACTTGATACCCTTGTTGAAACCTTCATCCGCGACCATGGTGCAACACCCTCCTTCAAAGGCTACGGCAATCCGGCCTATCCCTTCGCTACCTGCATCAGCGTGAACGATGCGGTGGTGCATGGGTTTCCCAACGAGATTCCCCTGCGCGAAGGCGATATCGTATCGGTGGATATCGGTGCCTTTATGAACGGCTTCCACGGCGACAGCGCCTACACCTTCGCTATCGGAACAATCAGTCCTGAGATACAGCAGCTGCTTGTGGTGACCAAGGAATCCCTGTACCGGGGCATTGCCAAGGCGGTACACGGAAACCGTGTTGGTGATATTTCGCATGCCGTTCAGCATTATACTGAATCGTTGCACGGCTATGGCGTTGTGCGCGACCTGGTGGGGCATGGTGTGGGCAGAAAACTGCATGAAGAACCCCAGGTGCCTAATTTCGGCAAGCGGGGCGCAGGACCCAAGCTTATGGATGGAATGACCCTTGCCATCGAACCCATGATTAATCTGGGTGGCCGCAATGTTTACCACGATAAGGATGGCTGGACCATTCGTACTTCCGACAACAAGCCCTCGGCGCATTTCGAGCACACGGTTTGTGTTCGGCGCATCAGGGCCGATGTCTTGTCTTCCTTCGATGAAATTGAAAAAGCCGAGCGAAACAATACGAACCTCTGGTCCGGTTACCCGGAACCGCGCATCAGGAATTTATAGGCTCATCATTTCCTTGAACCGGGTGGCCTGTCTTCGGCTCACTTCCACTTTTTCTCCGCCGCTGAGTTCCAGGATGAGTCCGCCGTTGAAGTGCGGCTCAATCTTATCAATCATTTTCAGGTTTACAATGTGCTTGCGGTTGGCCCGGAAAAACACCCGTTCGTCGAGCCGTTCTTCGAGCGCATTGAGCGATTTGAGAATCAGCGGCTTGTTGCCGGCGAAAAACACCCGGGCATAGTTGCCGGCGCTTTCGAAGAGCCTTACTTCCGCAAGTTTCACAAACCAGCAGCGCTCACCATCTTTCACAAAAACCTGATCGGTGTCTTTGAGCAGTCCTCTTGCCGCGGCAAGTTGTGCCGCCGTATTCTTTTCCTCGGCGCGGTAAAGTTTCTGCAGGGCATCGGCAAGCCGGCGGGGTTCCACAGGCTTCATCAGGTAATCGAGCGCATTCACTTCAAAGGCCCTTAGGGCATATTCGTCGTAAGCGGTGGTGAAAATCACATGTGGGGCACGATCGAGTTCGGTGAGCAGGTCGAATCCTGTTTTCGCAGGCATCTGGATGTCGAGAAACAAGAGGTCGGGTTCGTGCCGCTCGATTTTTTCGAGGGCCTCTTTTACGCCGCCGGCTTCATCGACGATGCTGATCTGCGGATGTTCGGAGAGTAATTTGCGGAGCTCCTGCCTTGCCAGCCGCTCGTCGTCTATAAGGATGGTTTTGAACATAACGTAAGTCGTTTAGGAGGAACCGTTCTGGATAGGAATGGAAACGGTGGACTGCACCATGTTTCCGGCACGGTTCGAAATGGAGAAATGCGCATTTCCGGCGAAAAGCAGGTTCAACCTGTCCATCGTGCTCTTGAGGCCGAAGCCTTCACGGGCCGCCTGCTCGTTGTAGCTGCCCGTATTTTCAACGGTGATCTTGTGATGGGAACCGCTGGCCGATGAAATGATATTGACTACGCCGCCCGACTCGTTCTTTCCGATACCGTGCTTGATCGCGTTTTCCACCAGGTTTTGCAGCATCATAGGGGGCACCTGCAATCCCAGCGTATTTTCTTCGATCTGCATGCCGATCTGCAGGCGCTCTTCGAAACGGATTTTTTCGAGGGCCAGGTAATCGTTCACAATGCTGAGTTCCTTTTCCAGCGTTACCGTTTCCAGCTTTTCAGCCTGCATGCTGCTGCGCAGGATATTGCTCAGTTCGGTGATGGCGGTTCGGGCCCGGGCCGGGTTCTCGTCAACCAGCGCCCGTATGCTGTTGAGCGCGTTGAAGATGAAGTGGGGATTGATATGCGATTTGATGGTTTTGAGTTCAAGCTCCTTCACCAGTGCCTGCAGGCGTAGGGTTTGCAATTCCTGTTTGCGGTTGCTTTGCACATAATGGTAAACCACATAAATCAGGTTCCATACTACCAGCAGGAAGAAATTGTTGAAGCTGGTGCGCGCCAGTTCGTTGGAGGCGGTCAGTTTGGGATTGAGGTTCTCGCCCAGGTTGAAGGCTTTGGTGATGTTTTCGTAATGGAGGGCAAAGAGAAATCCGAAGAACAGCGAAAGCAGGATGAAATAAAAGATTTGCCGGTTGACCGGAAGTTCAAGCATACGGTATTCGCGGATGAAGACCCGCATCAGGTGCGAGAAAAAAACGCCTGCCACGGCATTGATGAGGATGAGCAGGTAAAAATCGTCCACCTCCCGAACCGAGAGTGTGATATAGAAAAAAGCGTTCACCAAAATGGTCATACCCCAGCCTCCGATCTGGCACATCCAGTAATTCGATATCCGCTTCATCATAACATCAAACTTAGCAAAACCCTGCAACAACCTGAACCGGCATTTGATTAGTGGTCAAATCAGCCTACAAGCGGCTATGGCACCGGAGCATGTTCCCGTTCTTTCTTTGTTTCCATCTTTTCGCGGCCTGCTCTATATTTGCACCCGTTACTAAATATTGTTCATTCAAAATCCCGAAACATGTCCCATCATTCTTCAGACCATGCCGAACAAGAGTATGTTACTACAGGTGGCGCCAAAATAATTTATCCCCTTATCCTGCTCATCCTGCTTGCGGTAGGTGCCTGGTACCTGATGCGGTCGCATGGCTTGCAGGGTGGCGCCAAACAGGCCCACGGCGCACATGATGCCGCCACAACCGCCGGTCATCACGATGAAGGCCATGGTGCTGAAGCAATGGCAAAAACCGCAGCTGCTGGTATTACGGCTGCCGGAACGGTTGACTCCACCGGAAATTTCATTTACAATGAAGGGGGGAATATCACCCTTGAACTTCCCAACAATGGCGGAACCCTCTCTGTTGGAGAGCAATCCACCGAAAACCGGCTTTTCCGCTTCCTTTCCGACCCATCGGCAGCTATCGATACCGTTAAAGGCAATTGGTTTGAATTCACCCATCTGCGTTTTCTCACCGGAACGGCCAATATGGATTCGGCATCGGGAGTACAATTGAAAAATATTGCCACCATCATGAAGGCCTTCCCTTCGGCAAGTTTCAAAGTAGGTGGTTATACCGACAATACGGGTGACCTTGCAAAGAATATGAGCCTATCACAGAAACGGGCCGATGCGGTATTGGCTGCGCTCAATAAACTGGGTGTTTCTTCTACAGCGCTTACCGGTGCCAAAGGTTATGGTCCCGAGTACCCGCTGGGCGATAATGCCACACCCGAAGGCCGGGCTATGAACAGAAGGGTGGCGATCAATGTGAAATCCAAATAATTAACGCTTAAAAGAAAATCAGGGGGCGCTTCATCAGGGCGTCCCCTTTTCTTTGGGCGGCAAGGCCGAATATGTCGGCCAATCGCTAACTTTAACTGGCAACTCCACTACATGGCATCCACTCCCTACCAACGGAATGAATCGTTGAGCGCGGCCGACAAGGAATTTGAAAACAAGATCCGTCCTGCCGGCATGGCCGAATTCACCGGTCAGGAGCAGACGATTGAAAACCTGCGCATTTTCATCAAGGCGGCAAAAATCCGCGGTGAAGCGCTGGATCATGTATTATTCCACGGCCCGCCCGGTTTGGGCAAAACAACCCTGAGCCGTATTGTGGCCAATGAACTCGGCGTGCAGATCCGCGAAACCAGCGGTCCGGTGATTGAAAAACCCGGAGACCTTGCCGGGTTGCTTACAGGGCTTGAACCCAATGATGTGCTCTTTATTGATGAAATCCATCGGCTCAGTACGGTAGTCGAGGAATATCTCTATGCGGCCATGGAAGATTTCCGCATTGATATCATGATCGACAGTGGACCCAGTGCGAGAAGTGTGCAGATCAACCTCAATCCATTTACCCTGATTGGCGCCACCACCCGGAGCGGGCTGCTTACGGCGCCACTCTTGTCGCGCTTCGGTATCCGTTCGCGGCTGGAATATTATAATGCGGCTACGTTGCAACGCATCATCGAGCGCAGCGCGGGTATTCTGCAAACTGAAATCAGTGTGGAAGCTGCGGCTGAAATTTCAAGACGTAGCCGGGGTACGCCCCGTATTGCCAACAGCCTGTTGCGGCGGGTGCGCGATTTCGCCCAGGTGCTCAACGACGGTAACATCGACCTCGGTATTACGCAGCATGCGCTCAAGGCGCTGAATGTTGATGAGCATGGGCTTGACGATATGGACAACCGGATCCTCAATGCCATCATCGACAAGTTCAAGGGAGGGCCCGTAGGCATTACTACCATTGCCACCGCAGTGGGTGAAGAGGCCGGTACGCTGGAGGAAGTGTACGAGCCGTTTTTGATACAGGAGGGATTTCTGCAACGCACACCGCGGGGGCGTGAAGCAACGGCCAAGGCATACGGGCATCTTGGCAAAGGACGTAAGCGAGGGGGTGAGGGGACGCTTTTTGATTAGCGGGCAGAATTTCAAAAGGTTAATGCTCAAAAATTGAAGGTTGGCTTTGTAGATTGTTCATGTCAAGCTGCCGTCTCTCACTTCCGCATCAAGTAAATCCTGTGATCCTGGGAATCATGATTCATACCGATTGGCTCTC
>CAZZLI010000007.1:0-49468 GCA_964655055.1 uncultured Ferruginibacter sp. | reverse complement strand
CTATCGTTCACCCAATCCGAAGGAATAAAAACGATGCTAATATCGGAATTTTTGGATGCTGACGTACACGCATTCATCCCGAGGATGTATTTCAGCGGGAAATCCGGAGCGGGAAGTAAGAATGTAACGTGCCAAGCTTCAAATAGTGAACAGCTCAATGCATCATCGTGAACCCATTATTCAACATTCTCCTAAACCCCGGCTCCACATTTCACTGCAATAATCACTGCAATCCCTTGAAAAGAAGGAAAAGAAAAAGCGGTTGAAATCCTTTGCAGATGCAGGATTATCAACCGCTTGTAGTTCCGACAGGAATCGAACCTGTATCAAAAGTTTAGGAAACTTCTATTCTATCCATTGAACTACGGAACCTCACGATGAAACCGGTCGCACGGAAAAGCGTAAGCCCGGTACTCAACCGGGCAACAAAAGTAGTGCAGACATGCATAGCAGCCAAGCCCTTATCTTTGCGGCCCCGACGCAGTCCCGCATCCAGGATGCCCGGAGACAAAACCGATCGCCATGCAATGGTTGAACACCCTGATCAAATTCCGCCTGCAGCTGGGCATCGCGCTGCTGGCCCTGGCCGTATTCACGCATATCCAGGCCGGTTTCTGGCCATCTTTCGTGCTCTACCTAACCGCCGTGGTGCTCATTCTCGGGCACTTCCTTTTCGGACCCATGCGGCTGATCCAGGGTTATATGGAAACCGGTGACATCGAAGGAGCACGCAAGGTGATCGACGGCATCCGTTTCCCCGGACTGCTGATCAAACCCATACGCTCCGTGTACTACACCATCAAGGGCAACCTCGATATGGCCGACCAGAATTTCACTTCGGCCGAAACCAACCTCAAAAAAAGCCAGCAACTGATGGGCGACGGCACCGGCGTACTGGGCAGCCAGCTCAAACAGGCCGAAGGCGCCAACAAACTGCAACTGGGCATGCTGGCCATACAGAAAGGCGATATGAAACAGGGCGAAAGCTATATCCGCGGGGCCATCCGCGCCGGACTGCCCGATAAGGAAAACGAAGCCGCCGCATTCCTGCAACTCTCCTCCATCATGATCAACAAACGGGAATTCAAAGCGGGAAAAGAATTCTTCCGCAAAGCCAAAGGCCTGAAGCCCACCACGCCACAGATTGTGGACCAGATCAAACAGATGGAAAAATACATCAACCGCATGCCGGGTTGATGTCTTAGGCTGAAATCAACACCTCATTTTCCGCCCGCTTCGCGCAACTGCTGTAACAAACGTTCCAGCTCAATCAGGCGCTTCTCCATTTCAGGCAACTTGCGCGCCAGGGCCTGGCTGCGGAGCGCCGATGTGAAATCGTATGCCGGAGAACCGGTAACCGCCGTATTGGGTTTGGTGATGGACTTGCTAACTCCGCTCTGCGCATTGATCTTGCTGCCATCGGCAATGGTGATATGCCCTACAATGCCCACCTGACCGCCAATCATTACGTTACGCCCCAGTTTTGTGCTGCCGCTGATACCGCTCTGCGCGGCAATAACGGTATGGTCGCCCACCTCCACATTATGCGCGATCTGCAACAGGTTGTCGAGCTTGGCCCCGGAACGGATGAGGGTACTGCCGATGGTGGCCCGGTCGATGGTACAGTTGGCGCCGATTTCCACATCATCTTCCACCAGCACATTGCCCATCTGCGGAATCTTGCGGAAGGTGCCGTCGGCCTGGGGCGCAAAGCCGAATCCATCACTGCCAATGATGGTGCCCGCATGAACAATCACGCGGTTGCCGATCACACAGCGGTGGTAAATTTTTACGCCGGGATGAATCACACAGTCCTCACCGATCTGCACCTCATCGCCGATAAATACCTGCGGATAAAGCCGTGTACCCTTGCCGATCTTCGAGCCGGCACCTACTGAAGTAAACACACCCACATACACATCCTCACCCAGCGTTGCCGTCTTATGCAGGTACGACGGTTCTTCAATGCCCGTCAGCCGGATTTTCTGCAAGGCCTCGTAATGCCCGAGCAGGGTGGCAAAGGCGGCATAGGCATCTTTTACCCGAATCAGCGTGGCCGTTACCGGAGCCTTGAGTACCAGGCTCTCGTTGACCATGATCAACGAGGCCCCGGTGGTATAGAGATGGGTTTCGTATTTGGGATTGGAAAGAAAGGCAAGCTGACCGGGTTGCGCTTCCTCGATTTTTCCGAAGGAAGAAACGCGGGCTGTGGCATCGCCCTCCACCCTTCCGCCAACCATTCCGGCAATTTGTGCTGCAGTGAATTCCATGCTGATGGTTTATGCCGGCAGATCAGCTCGCAGTACCGCCCCGCCAGTAACAAATGTAATATTTTTTCACACGCAGATTGAGCCCCGCGCGGATCAGCGCATCGTCAACTTCGGCAATATCCTTCACGCTGCCGTCTTTGAACAGGATATGGATATGCTCGTCGCTGAAACGGTACATATCATTGACCGCCTCGCCCGAAAATACCAGCCAGCCGGCATCTTCGCGACTCAGTTGCAGGGTGTCCATCACCCGCTGCAGTTCATGTTCCAAACGGGCATCGTCCACCGGCTGCGGGGTATAGGCCACTTTGAACAGCTGCCGGTAGAGAATACCGCGGCAAAGGATCTGCAGCACCTTGTCGGGGTGCAGACTCCACTCCTTTATGGCGGTAAGTACATCATTATCGTCGAGCCGGCAGAATTCCTCAATCGTGACGTTCCCGCGGAATCCGCCTTCGATAAAGGGGCGCAGCAGCGTACCGGTATGGGCATTCAGCATTTTGGCGCGAAGGATGATGCGCTTCAGCATCTGCTCGGCACAAAGCACCGTCTTATGCAGATAGACCTGCCAGTACATCAGCCGGCGCGATACCAGGAATTTTTCGATGGAATAGATGCCTTTCTCCTCCACCATCAGTTCGCCGCGGTGAACAGTAAGCATCTTGATGATGCGGTCGTACCCGATGGTTCCTTCCACCACACCCGAAAAAAAACTGTCGCGGCTCAGGTAATCCATACGGTCCACATCCAGCTGACCAGATACCAGCTGATACAGGAATTTCTTAGGATGGCGGTTGCGGAAAATCTCCAGTGCGGTTTGCAGCTTACCATCAAATTGCCGGTTGAGCTCCTCCATGATCATCAGGGAGAGCTGCTCATGATGCATGTCCTCGATAAGCACATGCTCGAGCGCATGGCTGAAGGGGCCATGGCCGATATCGTGCAGCAGGATGGCGATACGGGCGCCCTGTTCCTCTTCAGGCGAGATATCGACCCCCTTGCCGCGGAGTTCAGCGAGGGCGCTGCTCATCAGATGATAAGCGCCCAGGGAATGGTGCAGGCGTGTATGCACGGCACCGGGATAAACCAGGCGGGCCATGGCCATCTGATGGATGTTGCGCAGCCGCTGGTAATAAGGATGGGCGATGATCCGGAAAATCAGTTCGTCGTCGATAGTGATGAACCCGTGAACGGGATCGTTGATGATCTTGCGGAAACGCATGGTAGTTCAGTGGTGCATAGCGGGGCTCCGGCAGCCCTGTTAAAAGTGTTACAAAGTAAGCCAAACAAATCTTCGGACAAACTAAAAAATTAGCTTTGTAACGAGATCGACCTCCGCAATTTCCAAGACCATTAGGCAAGGAGGGCTTAACTTACACAGCAAACCAAACAACATGGGCATTGCGAAAATTTTGTGGGTGGATGATGAGATTGACAGGCTGACCTCGCAGGTCATGTTTCTGGAAAACAAGGGTTACGAAGTCGCCACCAAAACCAACGGCTTCGACGCGGTGGAATACATCCGGAACAACATCGTGGACGTAGTGCTGCTGGACGAAAGCATGCCCGGCATCACCGGCCTGCAGACCGTGCAACAGATCAAGGAAATCAATACCGGCCTGCCCGTGGTACTGATCACCAAGAACGAGGCGGAAAATATCATGGACGAGGCCATCGGTTCTCAGATCAGCGACTACCTTATCAAACCCGTCAACCCCAACCAGGTACTGCTGAGCCTGAAAAAACTGATTGACAACAAACGACTGGTGGCCGAAAAAACCACTTCCAACTACCAGCAGCAGTTCCGCAGCCTGTTCATGGCCTTCAACGACAATCCGGGCTATGCCGAATGGATGGACATCTACAAGCGGCTGGTATACTGGGAGCTGGAAATGAAAAAAAGCGACAGCCCCGAGATGCTGGACGTGTTCCAGACCCAGAAAACGGAGGCCAATACCGAGTTCTTCAAGTTCATTTCGAAAAACTATTCCGATTGGGTGAACCCCAAAAGCACCGAAGCACCCATCATGAGCCATACCCTGCTGCGTACCAAAGTGTTTCCGCACATCGAAAAAGGCAAACCCCTGTTTTTCGTACTGATCGACAACCTGCGCTTCGACCAGTGGAAAACCATACAGCCCATCTTCGCTGAAAGTTTCCGCATCCACGAGGAAGAGACGTTCTACTCCATCCTGCCCACCGCCACGCAATATGCCCGCAATGCCATTTTTTCGGGCATGCTGCCGGTAGATATCGAAAAACAGTTTCCGGCCGAATGGAAGAACGACGACGAGGAAGGCGGAAAGAACCTGCACGAGGAGCTTTTCTTCAAAGCCCTGCTGAAACGGAGCGGACTGGCCGGCCTCAAACATTCCTATACGAAAATCACCAACCACCACGACGGGCAGAAGATGGTGGACAACATGCACAACCTGCTGCAGAACGACATCAATGTGATCGTGTACAATTTTGTGGACATGCTGAGCCATGCCCGCACGGAAATGGAAGTGCTGAAAGAACTGGCCGGCGACGAAACCAGCTACCGCAGCATCACCCGAAGCTGGTTTGAACATTCGCCGCTGCACCAGGCCCTCCGTAAAATTGCCGAAAAGAATGTGACAGTGATCGTGGGAACCGACCATGGCAGCGTGCGGGTGAAAACTGCCGGCAAGGTGATCGGCGACAAGCAAACCACTGCCAACCTGCGCTATAAGCACGGGCGGAACCTGAACTTCGAACCGCGCGAGGTACTGGCCTTCAAGGATCCCCGGCAGGCCGGCTTGCCCGTACCCAATGTGAACTCGGCCTTCATTTTCGCCAAGGGCGACATTTTCCTCTGCTACCCCAACAACTACAACCATTTTGTGCAGTATTACAGGAACACCTTCCAGCACGGGGGCGTAAGCCTGGAGGAAATGATTGTACCGATTATCCGTATGACTGGCAAATAGGCCGGTTTTTTATGCCGATTGGGTGTATGGAGTGAACCAATTTCATTGGCCCAAACATCTATCACATCGGTATCACACGGGGAGATTTTGGGGCTGATTGATAGATATCTTTCGAATTAATTCACGATTTGTGGAGAAACAAATTTTGAAAGGCGATGACGGGGGGGCAAATTGCAAGCATACCCGAATGAACATCCAACCCTACCGGTTATGAAATACAACCAGCACACCCTCGATAAGATCGAACGCATTGCGGAAGAAAGCGGCTATGTAATCCGCTACGAGCGCGGAACCTTCCAGAGCGGCTACTGCATTCTGCAGGCCAAAAAAGTCATTGTAATCAACAAGTTCTTCCAGACCGAAGGCCGAATCAATACGATGATCGACCTGCTGCCCCGCCTGAGCATCAACTACGACGCACTTACCCTCGAAAGCCAGAAACTTTACGAAGAACTTTGCCCGGTTCCGGCAGTATGATTGGCCATAATTCATCTCGCTTTAAATAATACCGATTGGATATCTGTAATGGACCAATTTTATTGGCCCAAACAGCTATCACATCGGCATTATACGGAAAAATATATGATCTAAAAATAACATCAATTTCGTATAAAATCTGATAGCTCAGACATCAATTTCGCAAACAATTGCCTGAGCGCTCAATCTGCTTCTATCAACTTTCGTTGGGAGTGTGTGATAGCGGTTCAATCGCCTGAAGAACCGATTTCCTGAGGATGACTCAGCAATCAAGCGGGGCTTATTTATTAAGAAATTTGGGGCTGAATGATAACGCGTATTCGTATAATTTTACCCCATGCATTGTCCACCGCTGACCATCACGTTTCTGGGTACAGGCACCAGTACCGGCGTGCCCATGGTGGCCTGCAAATGCGCGGTTTGCCGTAGCAATAATCCCAAAGATGTACGGCTGAGAAGCAGCATCCTGGTAAGCAGCTCCAAGACCACACTGGTGATAGATACCACACCCGATTTCCGGTACCAGATGCTGCGCGAAAAGGTGATGGAGCTTGATGCCGTGGTGTTCACCCATCCACACAAAGACCATATCGCCGGCATGGATGACATCAAGGCTTATAGTTTTTTTGCGGGCCGGCCCATGCGCATCTATGCCAATGAGATGACGGTCAATGCCCTGAAACGCGAATTCATGTACGTGTTTGCCGATGAAAAATATCCCGGCATTCCCGAAGTGGATCTGCAGCTCATCGAAGAAGGACTCTTCATGGTGGGCGACATCCCACTTGAACCCATCAGGGTATGGCACCACAGGATGCCCGTACTGGGTTTCCGGATGGGAGCCTTCACCTACATCACCGATGCCAACCATATCGATGAAGAAGAGCGGGCTAAAATACGCGGCAGCAGCATACTTGTGCTCAATGCCCTGCGTCGAAAAGAGCACCTGAGCCATTTCAGCCTCGATGAAGCCATTACCGTATCGGAAGACCTGGGCAGTCCGCAAACCTATTTCACCCATATCAGCCATCAGCTGGGGCTGCACAGCGAGGTGGAAACCGCATTGCCCGCACATATCCGGCTGGCCTATGATGGGTTGAAACTGCAGGTGCCCGAAACCAACAGCCCCGATTGAACGGGAGGCAGAAACACAATCAAAAAAAGATGAACCTCCGAAGGAATTACCCGATAAGGCAACGCAGTGTTTTGCTCAGCATATTCTTCGTTCTGCTCACGTGCTGTTCCCAGGGGCAGGACAGTTCGCACCTTCGGATATCCCTGCTTACCTGTACGCCCGGCGAGGAGTTGTACAGTACCTTCGGTCACACGGCCATTCGCATCACCGACAGCAGCAGTCTTACCGATTACGTGTACAATTTCGGCACCTTCAATTTCGATGACCCCAATTTCTACCTGAAATTCGTAAGGGGAAAACTGCTCTACTATCTCTCTGCCGAACCCTTTGCCGATTTTGCCGCAGCCTACAAGTATGAAGGCAGGGGCATCACCGAACAGTTGCTGAACCTGGATGCTGCGGAAAAAGACAGCACCCGAAACCTGCTCAACGAAACCCTGCGTGAAGAGAACCGCTACTACCTCTATGATTTCTTTTTCGATAATTGCACCACAAGACCGCGGGACATCATCATCCGCCACCAGCATCCGCTTCCGGCCCTGCCGGCTGTATTACCGGCAGGTACCTCATTCCGTAATGCCATACACGGCTATCTCAACCGGTACAACCATCCCTGGAGCAAACTGGGTATCGACCTGTTGCTGGGGGCTCCCACCGATGCGGTAATGACCGGTGCACAGGCCCAGTTTCTCCCTGAAATCCTGATGCAGGCGCTCGACAGCAGTAAGCCCGCAGGAAGCCGCATCAATAATAAACAGGTACTATTCAGCGAGCGTTTACGTGAAAGTCCTTCGACCTGGCTTTCACCCCTGATAGTGTTTTCAATTTTTGCACTGCTGATCCTGTTCGGCAGTTATTATGGCGGAAACTCAGTACAATCCTGGCTCAGGCGATTCGACGGCCTGCTGTTTTTTCTAGCCGGTATCACAGGCATCGTATTGCTGTTCATGTGGTCGGGTACCAACCATGCCATGTGCCGGTACAATTACAATCTGGTATGGGCCTTACCTACCCATAGCCTGCTCGCGTTTTTCACCGCATCAAAAAGCCGATGGGTACAAACCTATTTCGGGTCAACAGCCCTGCTCAGCGCTTTTCTATTGCTGGGCTGGTTCTATCTTCCGCAGCAGATGAATCCGGGCTTTATTCCGCTGGTTGTCTTGCTGATGTTCCGCTCGGCGGGCATCTATTACCGCAATCTCCGTCAACCTGAAATCGTCAAGGCATGAGCGCGTCTAAAACCTGCCGCACCGATGCGGGCACCATACTGCACTACCGGGTTTCAGGTGAAGGGCAGCCGATACTGTTGCTGCACGGATTCGGGGAAGACGGCAGCATCTGGAATCCGATGGAGGAGCGGCTGCGCAGGCATTTTCGTGTATACATTCCCGATATACCCGGCAGCGGCTTCTCGGAACTGCTGCCTTTGGAATCCGGTGCAGCACCCTGCATCGAAGACTTTGCCCGGGCGGTGAAAGCGGTTGTGGAAACGGAACAACTTCCCCCGCTGCCCGTCATTGGTCACAGCATGGGCGGATATATCGCGCTGGCTTTAGCGGAAGTATTTCCCGGGCTGATCACGAAACTGGGTCTCTTTCATTCCACGGCCCGGGCCGACAGCCCCGAGCGCAAGACCATGCGCACCAAGGCGCTGGAACTGATTGAACGGAAAGGCGCAGTTTGGTTTTTACGCGAAGTGACACCCATCAACTACAGTACCGGCTGGCGCGAAAAAAATCCCGAAAAGATGCAGTCCATCATCGAGAACCTGTCCGCCTTTTCGGATGCAGCCATCATCCGCTATTACCGCGCCATCATGAACAGGCCCGACCGTTCGGATCTGCTCAAAAAATTCCCCGGCCCTGTGCTCTTCATCGCCGGTAAAGAAGATCAGGCAGTGCCTCTACAGCAGACCCTTGCAGAGTGTTGGCTTCCCCGAATCAGCCAGATTTCAATTCTGCCGGAAACAGCGCATACGGGCATGTGGGAAGAACCGGAACGGGCAGCCACTGCACTCCTCCACTTTTTGCAAGCGGTTGAACCTTAGCGGATCCGGGTTGTTTTATAACCTGATTTATAATCTGATTAAGTCCTGGGAAAGGTTCCCAGCTTTAACAAAGCATTCAGATTTTAACAAGTCTGAAGCCCGTTTTGGGTTAATTTTACGTGTAGTCTTGTTATGAAACGTACCGGAATCCTAATATTCTTTTTTTTTCTGCTCCACACCCTGAATGCCGCGCATATTTCAGGCGGGGAGATGTATTACCGCTATCTGGGTCCGGGTACTGCCGCCAACTCACTCCGTTATGAAATCACCATGCGGCTTTTCCGCGATTGCAGTGCGGGCGGAACCTCGGTAGCCCCCATGCCGCCTGATGTGATCATCTCCATTTTTGACAATGCCACCGACGGGAGGATCAGCGACAACAATGTGAGTCGCGACCTAAGCATGGACCAGCGTCTCCAGAAAATCGACTTCTCCTGCATCCAGTTTGCGCCCGAGGTCTGTTACGATGTGGGTTATTACCACTTCATCACCGACCTTCCACGCAATGTGCAAGGCTACACGGCTTCCTTCCAGACCTGCTGCCGTGTGGGGGGCATCAACAATATCCAGTACAATTTCGGCAGCACCAACGGAGCGCCGGGTGTAACGGTATCCTGCAACATCTCTGGCACTGCGTTGCTGGGAGCTACCGGAGTGAATTCCAGCCCTGTGTTCCGGCTGAAAGACACGGCATTGGTTTGTGCCAACAATTCCATCATGGTTGATTTCGGTGCTACTGATGCCGATTTCGATTCGCTCAGCTACAGCTTCTGCGAAGCCTTCGGCTGTGCTTCCAACATCACTAATGCCAGCTCCGTTCCTTCAGGGCCTCCTTTGGGCGGTTATTTCCCCTCCCTCACCTATACCGCATTCTTTTCAGGGAATCAGCCAATGGGAACTTCCGTAAGCATCAATCCGGCAACGGGATTGATTACAGGCACCGCACCCAATATTTCGGGCCGCTATGTGATCAATGTATGTATCACCGAATGGCGGGGAGGAAGGGCTATCGGCCGACACCGAAAGGATTTCATCATGAAAGTGGCGGACTGCAACCGTACGGCCGCCGTGCTCAATCCCCAGTACTTCACCTGCGACGGATTCACGCTTACGTTTTCCAATCTGGGCAATGCCGTTTCAGGCACACAGTACTTCTGGAATTTCGGCGATCCCGCATCGGGTGCTGCAAATACCAGTACAGCGCCTGTAGCCACACATACATTTACCGATACCGGTGTTTACAATATCAAACTTAAGGTATCCATCAACGGCGTTTGTGAAGATAGTACCACCTCGCGCGTGAAAGTCTACCCCGGCTTTTTTCCGGCCTTCAACATCGATCCTCCCTATTGTATCGGCATCCCTATCCAATTCAGCGATCAGACGCGGACCGATTACGGCGTGGTGAACAAATGGAAATGGGATTTCGGGAATCCCGCCACCAATGCCGATACCAGCCTGATCCGCAATCCCCAATACACCTACAACACCGGTGGACTTTACCGGGTTACCTTCATCGTCGGTAACAGTTTCGGATGCGTGGATACCATCAGCAGTGAAATCACAGTGGTTAGCAGTCCGCCATTGCGGGTTACTCCGCGAGACACGGCCTATTGCGGACTCGATACCCTTACGCTGAATGCCGTGGGCACCGGCATCTTCAGCTGGCAGCCCGCCACGAACATATTACAGGGCAATACGGCCAGCCCACGGGTATTTCCAACAACGCCTACCACCTACGTAGTTACCCTGAACCAGGGCGGATGTGTCGGAAGAGATTCCGTGCGCGTGCGGCCGCAGAACGACCTTACCGCTTCCATCAACGCATCGGCAACAAACATTTGTCAGGATGATACCCTGACACTGACCGGCAATTCGAACAAGACAGGAGGAGTACGTTGGCTTTGGCAACCGGGATCCACCCTTACACAGACGGATACCCGAATCACGAGGGCCTTCCCGCAAACAAACACAACCTATGCGCTTCAGGCGCGCTGGGGCAACAACTGTTTTGCCACAGCCACCAAAGACATTGTCGTAAAACCGCTTGCCGTTCCGGAAGCCGGACCGGGAGGAGCGATCTGTTTCAGTCAGGGATCCCTGAACCTACAGGCGTCTGGGGGCGACAGCTACCGCTGGGTTCCTTCGGCAGGACTCAGCAATCCCGCAATCCCCAATCCGGTGGCCAGTCCTTCAGCCACCACCTGGTACAAGGTGTTCATTTCCGTAAACGGATGCGCAAAGGAAAAAGTCGATTCGGTGCAGGTGCTGGTAAGGCCGCTTCCTGCAACAGGGCTTTTCAAAGACACGCTGATCTGCTCGATCGATACCCTCAAACTGACCACTACCGGAGTTGGCACCTATTCGTGGAGCCCGAATTATATGATCAGTAATGTGAATGCCCCGATGCCGCTGGTCAGTCCCGATGTGCCCACCACCTATTTCGTTAGCCTTACCGATGCATTCGGTTGTGTAAAGAACGACAGTGTGGTGGTGGATGTGAAATTGTTTGTTACCATCGATGCAGGACCCGATACCGTCATCTGCCTTACCGACAGTTACCAGATTGCCACCAGCAGCGATGCGCTCAGTTACCGCTGGACGCCTCCGCTCTATCTGGACAATGCCACATTGAAACGGCCCACCACCACGCCACAAACTAACGAAATCACCTACCGGGTAGTGGCCAACATCGGCAAATGCCAGAGCACCGACGCGGTTACCATACGTACGGTTCCCTATCCCCAGATCAGGGCAAGCAATGATACCACCATCTGCTTCGGCGACAATGCGAACATCACGGTTACCGGAGGAAGCCTAGTCAGCTGGTCGCCCGCCACCTATCTAACAGAAACGGATACCCGAAATACAGTTTCCGTAAAACCCCTGACCGATATCCGGTATATCGCCACCGTTCGTGATGTGCTCGGTTGTCCCAAGCCGGTCAGCGACAGCGTCTGGGTCCGCGTGTATCCCGAAATCATCGCCAGCACCGGCATCCGCGACACCAGCGTCGTGGCCGGTCAGCCCATACAACTAAACGGAAGCGGAGGTAACCGGTACTTCTGGTCGCCGGCAGCAGGCCTGAGCAATCCGAATATCGCGTCTCCTCTTGCGACTCCGCTCAGCGACATCGAATACAAGCTGCTGGTTACCGCTGTACCGCCGGGCTGCAGTGGCCGCGACAGTGTTCGCATCAAAGTGTATCAATTACCGCCAAGCCTGTACGTTCCCACGGCCTTCTCGCCAAATGGCGACGGGCTCAACGATATCCTCCGCCCCAAACCGCTGGGTATCCGTTCCATCACCTATTTCAGGGTGTATAACCGCTGGGGCGAACTGATTTATGCCACCAGCCAGCTGAATGCAGGATGGGATGGCCGCTACAAAGGGAATCCGCAGGATCCGGGAACCTTCGTCTGGGAAGCAGAAGCCATCACCTTCCGCGGCGAAACCATCCGTGTGAAAGGAAGTTCGATACTCATCCGCTGACCGGGCAAAAAAATATGGCATAAAAAACCCCTCATGAGAGGGGTTCATATTTTGAATAAGCGCCGATGGATTATTTGTACTGCGGCATGATGCCCTTGGCAAGCTCGGTCATTTTCTTAAGTCCGTCTTCCGGCAATGCGCCTGTTTTGAATGCAGCCAGTACATCGGGAAGCTTGTTCTCCATTTCCATGAGGAAATGCTCTTCGAAGGCCTTCACATTCTTCACGGCCACATCTTTCAGCAAGCCCTGTGTACCGAGGTAAATCACGGCTACTTGTTTCTCCACGCTGAACGGAGAGAACTGCAACTGCTTGAGGATTTCCACGTTGCGCGCTCCCTTGTCAATCACGTTCTTAGTAGCCGCATCAAGATCACCACCAAACTTGCTGAAGGCTTCCAGTTCGCGGTAAAGCGCCTGATCGAGCTTGAGCGTACCGGCCACCTTTTTCATGGACTTGATTTGCGCATTACCACCTACGCGGCTTACACTGATACCCACGTTGATAGCGGGGCGGATACCGGCATTGAACAGGTTACCCTCCAGGAAGATCTGACCGTCGGTGATGGAGATCACATTGGTAGGGATGTATGCAGAAACGTCGCCGGCCTGTGTTTCAATTACGGGAAGAGCGGTCAGGCTGCCACCGCCTTTCACCAGATGCTTGATGGAAGCGGGCAGGTCGTTCATCTTGGCGGCAATGTCGTCGCGGGCAATGATTTTCGCAGCGCGCTCGAGCAAGCGGCTGTGCAGATAGAACACGTCGCCGGGATAGGCCTCACGACCAGGCGGACGGCGCAACAGCAGCGACACTTCGCGGTAAGCCACGGCCTGCTTGGAAAGATCATCGTATATGATCAGTGCCGGGCGGCCGGTATCACGGAAATATTCACCGATGGCAGCACCGGCAAAAGGTGCGTAGAACTGAAGCGGAGCAGGATCGGAGGCGGATGCCGCCACGATGGTGGTGTAGGGCATGGCCCCATAGTCTTCGAGCGACTTCATGATGCCTGCAATGGTGCTCGCCTTTTGTCCGATAGCTACATAAATACAATACACCGGTTTTCCGGCATCGTAAAATTCTTTCTGGTTGATGATCGTGTCGATACAAATAGCTGTTTTACCGGTCTGCCGGTCACCGATTACAAGCTCACGCTGTCCGCGTCCGATGGGAATCATGGCGTCGATGGCCTTGATACCGGTTTGCAGCGGCTCCTTCACGGGCTCACGAAAAATAACACCGGGGGCCTTTCTCTCCAGCGGCATCTCATACAGTTCGCCTTTGATGGGGCCTTTACCGTCGATGGGCTCGCCGAGGGTGTTGATGACGCGGCCGCTCATGCCATCGCCCACTTTGATGGAGGCGATTTTTCCGGTACGCTTCACGTGGGCGCCTTCGCGGATGGAACCGCTGTCACCCATCAGTACCACACCCACATTGTCTTCCTCGAGGTTGAGCGCGATGGCCCGTACGCCGTTTTCAAATTCCACGAGTTCGCCACTGCGTACGTTGTTGAGTCCGTATACGCGGGCGATACCGTCGCCCACCTGCAGTACGGTGCCTACCTCTTCGAGACTGGCGCCGGCATTGAAATTGCTGAGTTGCTGACGGAGGATGGCTGAAATCTCATCGGGTTTTATCTCTACCATGTTGATCGGTTTTGCTGTTTGAACTTATCTGATTTTGTGGATATAGTCGTTGTTTTCGAATTGACGGCGGATGTCTTTCAAATCGCGGCTGATGCTGGCATCCACAAGCCGTCCCTCGGTTTCGAGCAGGAAGCCGCCGATAATGCTTTCATCCACCACCGATTCCAGATCGATGGTTTGTCCGGTGCCACCCCTGGCTTTTTCCACCATGGTGTTGCGCAGTTCATCGCTAATGGGTGCGGCCGTGGTGATTTTCACGCGGCGGATACCCTTGATCCGGTTGTATTGCTCAATGAAAGCGCCGGCGATTTCGGGCAGGTTGGCTTCACGGCCTTTTTTGACCAAGAGGTTGATGAAAGCCCCCGAAAGTTTGCCCATACGGGGAGCGATTACGGCTTCCAGGATCTTCTGCTTCTTATCGGCATGGATGACGGGGCTGCGCAGTACCGCCAGAAAATCGGGATTGGTTTTGCAGACCGAAAGGATGAGGCGCATATCGTCGCAAACCTGCTCAAGCAACTGCTGCTCGGTGGCCAGGTCGATGATGCTTTTGGCATAACGTACGGCTAAACGCGGATTCTGCATATCGGTTGTTGTTCGCTTGACGGAAGCGCCGTTGGGTTAACTGAGTTTGATTTCGCCGGTGAGCTGCCGGATGAATCCTTCCTGCTCGTTCTTGGAAGCCAGTTCGCGACGGAGCACTTTCTCGCTCACCTCAATCACCAGATTGCCCACCTGGTTTTTGAGGTCGGTGATGGCAGCCATCTTCTGCTGCTGGATTCCTGCTTCGGCATCAGCAATGATTTTTGCGGCGGCTTCGCGGGCCTGTTCCTTCGCGTCGCTGATCATCTTGTCGCGGGTGTCTTTGGCCTCCTTCAACATCTGCGCACGTTCTTCACGCGCCTTGTTCAGCAGGGCTTCGTGTTCGTTTTTGAACTGGGCCATTTCCAGCTTGATCTTTTCGGCGGAAGCGATGGAACTGGCGATGTTTTCCTCACGGTCGGACAGCGATTTGAGGATGGGCTTCCACGCGTATTTCTTCAGAATGAAGAACACGATCAGGAAGGCGAGCAGGGTCCATACCATGAGCCCGAAATGCGGCAGTAGAAGATCCATATCCGTTGGTTTATGTGTTCTGTGTCAGCGCCAGTTGGCGGGAACACAGGAAGTTGAGAAAAATACTGTATCCGCCGCCCTGTGCATTGGATACAGTAAGGTCATGTGCAGCGAATCCGCGCTTAGCTCTTCAGTACAGCCAGCAATCCTGCGATTACGGCGAAAAGGGCAACCCCTTCCACGAATGCCGCAGTGAGGATCATGTTTGCGCGGATGTCGTTGGAGGCTTCCGGCTGGCGGGCAATGGCTTCGACAGCACCTTTACCGATCTGTCCGATACCGATACCGGCACCGATGGCGGCAAGGCCTGCGCCGATGGCTCCACCCATGTGGGAGAATCCAACTTCTGCTAACAACGTCATCAAGGTCATGATACTTGGTTTTATGATGAAAAAACAGTGACTAGTGATGGGCGGCTTCGTGGTGCTCACTTTCAAAAGCCTGACCGATGAATACCGCAGTCAGGTTGGTGAAAATGAAGGCTTGTATGAAGGCGACCAGTATTTCAATGAAATAAATGAACACGGTGAACAGGATGGAAACCGGCGAAAAGCCCCAGCCGGCGACCTTGCTCATCTCGCCGAAAATGAAAATCAGGCTGATGAAACTGAGGATAATGATGTGTCCGGCCACCATGTTGGCGAACAGACGGATGATGAGGGCTGCGGGTTTAATAAGCACGGCACCCGCCAGTTCAACAGGAATAAGAATCAGTTTCACTAGGAAGGGCACCCCGGGGGGCCAGAAGATATGACCCCAGAAATGCCCGTTGGTACTGAATAGGATAACGACCAGGGAAATGAGTCCCAATACAATGGTAAACGCAGTGTTTCCGGTGACATTGGCCAGACCGGGAACCAGTCCGAAAATATTGTTAATCAGGATAAAGAAGAATACCGTGAGCAGGTAAGGCAGGTATTTCGCCCATTTTTTACCGAGGTTGGGCTTGGCCACATCATCGCGCACAAAGGTGATGACGGGCTCAATGGCGTTCTGCCAGCCGCTTGGCGCAGAGTTCACCCCTTTACCTTTCGCATATTTTCGGGCGATGCCGATCATGAGGAAGCAAAGCAGGGCCAGGGCCAGCATCATCTGCACCACATTCTTGGTCAGGGAGAAATCATAGACAGGGCTTCCGTCTGTTGCAACAATCTTCTTGCTGCTGTCGAAACGGTACCCTGCATATTCTTCCGTTCCCTCATGCCCGAATCGGGAAGAGGAGAATACGGAAAGCCCTTTTGAAGGGGAATAGAGAATAACCGGAAGGGGAATGGAGGCGTGGAAGGAATGATGCGGATCCTGTTTGTTTTCGATGGTGAAAAAGTGGAATTCGTGGGCATCCTTGATATGGTCGAGGATGATTTTAGCCGGGTCGAGCTTTTCGGTGTGGGATTCACCGGTTTCAGGGGCATGTTCCTGGGCCAGAACCGGGGCGGAACAACCCACGAAAAAAACGCTGAAAACCGCTACCAGTAAGGATTTGATGCGCAAACAACCCATATTCCTCTTAAAATTTGCCGCAAAGATAGGGGGATGCGGCTAATTTGCTGTTCCGAATGGGCGGAAATTATGGCTTGCCGTAATGTCTTCGGGGCCATCAACGCTTGAAAGCCAAGCAAAAAACTCCGCCCTGGTTCGTGGCTAACGAACCATTCCATTCCCAGCAACGTCTCCGGAACGGGACGTTGCGTCATTCCGGAGCCGAGACACAACGTCACCATCACAAACATTGTCTGGCGCAGGTCTCCCGACCTGTGCCTCACCGTCACTCTCTGCTGAGGTTCGAGGTACAGGTTCCATTTTTTTATCGGAACTGTGATGGGTATGATTGAATGAGGACTATGATGACGGCGGGTCGCCTGAGTGCAGACCCGCCTTCCCCACAAATACCAGAATAAAAGTTTATCCGCGATAGGGAGACATTGCTGAGAAGAGATATCATGTGAAATGCAATACCGCTACCCGACAGAGAATTTCGATCAAACCGACTGCCCCTCAAACTGCATCCCGTGAAGCTGAAAATAAACCCCTTTTGCAGCCAGCAGCTCGCTGTGGGTGCCGGTTTCAACGATTCGCCCCTGCTGCAGTAAAATGATCTGATGGGCCCTGCGGATGGTGCTCAGGCGATGTGCGATGATAATCGACGTTCTGCCCTTCACCATGGTGGCAATTGCCCCTTCGATCAACTGCTCGCTTTCGGTATCCACCGAGGAGGTGGCTTCATCGAGAATGAGGATGGCCGGATCGTACAACAAGGCCCGGGCAAATGAAATCAACTGCCGTTGCCCCAGCGAAAGGGTGGCCCCCCGTTCCATCACGGCATACTGATAGCCTCCGGGCAGGCGCATGATAAACTCATGGATGCCGATCATGCGGGTCACTTCCTCCACCCGGGCTTGCGAAATCTGCGGGTTACGCAGGGTGATATTGTCGTACACCGAACCGCTGAACAGGAAGACATCCTGCAACACCACTGCAATCTTGCTGCGCAGATAATCAAGTCTGTATTGTTCGATGGGCACCTTGTCGATGGTTATTCTTCCCTCACGATAGGGATAGAGCCGGTTGAGCAAACTGATCAGGGAGGTTTTCCCGCTTCCGGTATCGCCCACAATAGCCAGGGTTTGCCCCGGTTCGATACGGAAGCTGATCTGCTTCAAAACGTCAGCGTCTTTGTTGTAGCCAAACGAAACCTGCTCGAATGCCAAGGCGCCGGCCAACACCTGAGGAGACAGGGTTCCCGAATTGGTGGCGGTATCGGTATTATCAAGCACCTTGAAGACCCGCTCGCCCGCAATCATGCCCATCTGCAGCACATTAAACTTGTCGGCAATCACCCGCAGCGGACGAAAAAGCAGGTTCAGGCATAGAATGAACGCGGTCACATTCCCCGCCAGTTCGGTCTGCTGCCTGCCTCCGGCCCACCATACCAGCAAACCGAGCGATAAGGCCAGCACCAATTCCACCGCCGGGAAGAACAATGCATAGGCGAGTATCGCGCGAACATTGGCATCGCGGTGCTCGGCGTTGATGCTGCGGAACCGCCCGAATTCGCGCTGCTCGGCGGCAAAGGCCTGCACTACGGCCATGCCGCTGATATGTTCCTGCACAAAGGTGTTGAGCGCTGCAACGGCATTGCGTACACGCAGGAATGAGCGGTTGACGCTTTCCTTGAAATAATAGGTGGCCAGCAGCAGGAAGGGGAAGGGTGCCAGGCATACCAGCGTCAGCGACCAGTCGGCATAAAACATGTACGACAGTACCGCAATGATCGAAAGCAGGTCGGCGATGATGGGGATGAGTCCGTCGCTGAACACCTCATTCACCGCCTCGATATCGTTGATGGTGCGTGTGGTGAGTGTACCAATAGGCGTGATATCGTATTGCCTGAGGTTGAAGCCCAGAACATGGCGGAAGGTGGCTGAACGCATGTCGCGCACCACATGCTGGCCGATGGAGGCCGTGAAATAGGAAAGTATAAAGCGGCAGACGGTTTCAAGCAACAGCAATACAAACTGGATCACCGCAATGCCCAGAATCACCTGTACCGGCCCTTTTAGCCATCCGATGCTTACACCGGGCAGCAGGCCGCGGTTGATGGTGGTTTGGATCAGCCAGGGACGAAGGGGCGAAAGCACAGCCAGCAGCACGGCCAGAAAAACAGCCCAGTAGAGCTTTTTCCGGTAGGGATGCGCAAATACCAGCAAACGGCGCAACAACCGGAAGTCGAAAATCTTTTTGTTCTTTTCGGAGGCTTGATCTGGCATGCGTGGATGTGCTCATGCACCAGGGTGGATGAACGGAGGCGGTAAAGGTACGCGGAACACCGGTAAGGGTCAATCCCGTTCCATCATCTTGTTGTAGGCCTTGATGAAAATAGCGCCCAGGTTCTTATAAGGAGGCACATAATCATCCCAGCTTTCTTTCATCGACTTGTTGGAATCGGCCGAAAACAATTTATCGAGATTGCCCCACATTTCCTTCCACACCAGCGGTTTGCCGGATACAAAGCTTTGGTTGAGATAGTTGATTATGGGTTTGTTGATATCACCCTTGCCGATTTCCTTGGTGGAGATGATGTGGGCGTCGGGACTGATATCCAGGATTTCACTCAGGTTCTTATACCCGCCGCAGCTGCCCAGCAAAATGATTTTGGCATCGCCTTCCATACGCGCGATAGTTCCTGGAAGCCAGTAGCTGTGTCCGCGATGGATGACTACGGAAGGCACAAGCTCGTTTTTACGGAGGTATTTGCCCAGATGCACCTGTGCGGAATCGTCGAGATTCTTATCGCTGTCGAGTGGAAGATTCGCATAAATCCAGACCCTGCGCCCCTTGAGCGATTTGATTTCAATCCATTCCTTTGTCTGCGTGATTTTCCAATCGGCTGGTGGAAAGGAATTCCTGAAAGAAGGGAAATACTGTTTGCCGTCTTCGTCGCCGTAGAAAAATACCTGCTCCACGATTCGTCCGCTGTCGTCGGCCAGATAGGAGGGATCGACACGAAAGATCGGCGGTATGCCGAGCTTCTCGGTCAAGTCGATGCTGTTGTCGCTGAACGACTCAAATATGGTTTTGAGCAGGCCGTATACTACTTTGCCCCGCTGGTTGCCGGCATCGATATTCCGGCGTTCGTTTTCCACCACATAGCTGAGGATGGTGCGCTGCAGTTCAGGATCGTTGATGCTGGCATAACTGTCGGCCACATCCACCGCGTCTTCCAGATCGGCGGTATGATCGAGATTGGCTACAAAGGCACGCATAAGGATTGTTGCATTTGCCGGCGGCATCATCTTCAGTACGGTATCGAGCCGGTTGAAATTGGCGGCCATCTTGATGAACTTCTTGAAGAAATCCATGTGGACCGACATCAGCAACCGGTCCATGCGCGGATTATCTCCCATCAGTTGGGTCAGCCGGTCGAAACTGTGCTTATAACTTGAGGTATAGATTTCGTTTTCCCCCATCACTATCATGTAATAAAGTTCACGGGCAGAGAGCGGCTCAATAGCTTTCATGCGCACGGCCAGGTTGGACTGATCGTGCAGTTCGTTGATGGGTGTGATGAAATGCTGTACCGCCTTGTTGTGCAGCATGTCGCGCAGACCGTTGGTGCCGAACATGGCTACGGGCGTATCGCCGGCCACCAGCCTTTTGTAATAAGCAATTTCGGTGTTCACCAGCATGCGGAAATACCCCACACTGTCGTATCCTCCGGGTCCGTCGTTCACATAGCGGCGCAGGCTGTCGACCGACTGCCTTCCCGAAAGGATATCATCGAGGAAAGGATAATAACGCAGGGCGTTGGGTGTCTGGCTGAGCCGGTAAACGGCGTTGACCATGGGATCGGTGCTTCTGCGGATCAGTCTTCCCGCAGGACTGTTGGTTGCCGAAGCGAAATCGTAGAGTTGCTTGGGACTGTTGCGGCAGGCCAGCGAAACCAGACTATCGGCAAAAGGCTCATCGGCAAAAGGACCTATGGTGGACAGGATCTTGTCGGGGTGCTGGACGGCGTATTTGTAATACAGCAGCTTCCGGCTTTCTTCGTAACCTATGTTGGTCCGAAAAAGTTCGCTGTTGATCTGCCCAACTTCCGGAGGCACCGCCGCAATATAGGGAGCCATGCTTTGGCTGTCGATATTGGCCTTGAGGATCTCACCAAAATTTTCGACCAACAACGGCGCCAGCGCGGGGTTGATCAGGCGCGACTTCCAACGCACCCGGAAGGTGCGCAGCATGTCCTCGATATAACGGAGTTGCCCGATCTTGTCATTGTTGGTGACAACCGTTTTGTTGGTCTCCACAAAATCCTGTAGTCCGCGCACTTTGCGGAACAGGGCATCCGTCACCTGCAGGTTGATTTCCTCGTTGTGCGAAATCTTAACCAGGGTATCGATCTTGCCGTCAATCTTATCGAGCAGGCGCTGCTCTTCGCGGATCCGGTCGTGGAAACGCTGGCGCTGGAAGGGAATGACAACCGAATCCTGCAGGGCGAATCCGGAACAGCAGGAAAAAACAAGAAGCAGTGCCGATAAGGTTCTTTTCATCGCGGGGGTTGCGGCCAATATCAAAAAGCAGCCCTGGTAAAGGTTTCGGGCGACCTTCTTACAAAGATGACGAAAATGCCCGAGCCTTTCCGGCTGAAGTTTCCCTCCAATGTCAATAACCCGGTTTTGGCAACCCATTTCGGTTAACAATTTGATAATACAATTTACGGCAGTTGCCTGCGGAAATGCGCCTTGGGAAGGACTATTTTTACCACGCAAATTTTTTATGGGAAATGTTAAAAAGATCCTCATCGCCGATGATGAGCCCGATATCCTCGAAATCCTCCAATTCAACCTGCAACAGGAAGGGTATCAGGTAACCACGGTGAAAAACGGCGACGAAGCGATTGAAGCTGCAAAAAAATCCATCCCCGACCTGATCATGCTGGATGTGATGATGCCAGGACGGAACGGCATCGAAGTCTGCAACATCCTGCGCAGCCTGCCCGCCTTCAAAAACACGCTGATCATCTTCCTCTCCGCATTAAGCGATGAAGGCACCGAAGTCAAGGGCCTTGAAACCGGTGCCGACGACTATCTCACCAAACCCATCAGTCCCAAGGTACTGGTATCCAAAGTGAATGCCCTGTTCCGCCGGGTTGAAAAATCGGAGAGCCGTATGATCCTGGCAGGCGATCTGGTTATCGACCGCGAAAAATATGTAATCACCTACAAGGGCGAAACCATCAGCCTGGCCCGTAAAGAATTCGAACTCCTTGCCCTGCTGGCATCCAAACCGGGAAAGGTTTTTCTGCGGAACGATATCCTCAACCAGGTCTGGGGTACCGATGTGATCGTGGGCGACCGAACCATCGATGTGCACATCCGCAAAATCAGGCAGAAGCTTGAACTCGATTGTATTACCACGGTCAAAGGCGTGGGATACAAATTCGAGATGGAGTAAGTTTTTTATCCCAGCGCCAAAACCAACGCTTCCCAGCCGGGGCCATATTAAACCTTACACCCCGGCGTTTACAGATAAAAGTTCCATGGTTGATTGGCAACAATAGCATCTGCACGATACCATTGACGGCGGGTCGCCTAAGGGCAGACCCGCCTGAGAAGAGAGGTAGATTTTTACAACCTCCGCCTCAGGCAAAACGTTAATACCGATTGGATATCTGTAATGGACCAATTTCATTGGCCCAAACAGCTATCACATCGGCATTATACGGGAAAATTTTTAGGCTAAAAGTAAATTCACTTTCGTATAATTTCGTTTTGTGTCCACACCCATCATCAAAAGCAAGAACCTTTCGCCCCAGCAGCTTGCAGCGCTGGCGGCGCTGGCCATTGCCTTGCCCACCGGTATCGTTTTCTATTTCACCAATGCAGGATGGAAAATAACCCTGATGATGCCCCTGCTGCTCTGGGCGGGAAGCTATTTCCTGATCCTCTATCTGGTGCAGCAGTTCATCTACCGGAAAATCAAACTCATTTACAAACTCATCTACCAGACCAAGGCCAGCAAGCGCGAGGAATTCTATTACAACAATATCCTGCCCGTGAAAAGCATCGACGAAGTGCAGGAAGATGTGGAGGACTGGGCCCTGCAGAAAAAATCGGAGATCGAAGTGCTGCAGAAAAACGAAGCCTACCGGAAGGAATTCCTGCAGAACCTCTCTCATGAACTGAAGACGCCCATCTTCGCCATCCAGGGCTATGTACATACGCTTATCGCCGGTGCGCTGGAGAATCCGGATGTCAACAAGAAATTCCTGGCCTCAACCTCCAGGAACATCGACCGGCTGGTGAACCTGCTCAACGATCTCGACGAGATTTCGCGGCTCGAAAGCGGCGAGCAGCTGCTGTTGAAACAGAACTTCATCATCCAGGACCTGGTACGCGATGTGTTTGAAACCCTGGCCCTGGGTGCGGAAGAAAAAGAGTTGAAACTACAGATCAAAAAAGGCTGCGATCAACCGCTGGGTGTGCATGCCGACAAGGAGAAGATCCGTCAGGTCATCATCAACCTGGTAGACAATGCCCTCAAATACGGCAAGCAGCAGGGCACCATCGAAGCCAGCATGTACAAGGTAGACGGCGAGCGGGTGCTGGTGGAAATCAGCGACGACGGCGCAGGCATTTCCGAAGAGCATGTCAACCGCATCTTCGAGCGCTTCTACCGCACCGACGAAGCCCGGAGCCGGAAAGTGGGCGGAAGCGGTCTGGGGCTTGCCATCTGCAAGCACATCATCGAAGCCCATCAGCAAACCATCCACGTACGCAGCACCCCCGATGTGGGCAGCACCTTCGGATTCACCCTGGAAACAAAAAGGGATTAAGGACGGTTTTCGGCGCAGTTGATTTTTATTTTTCCGTAAGCATACACATAAAACCGTCGTGCGGGCCATCCGCCCCGATACTGCGTTACCGTATCAACAGAGATTGGCTTCAGCGAGCGCAATGCATCCATCTGTTCGGGCGTAGAAAAATAATTGGAAGGGATGATCCGGTAGGTTTCTACGGAATCAGCAGGAAGTGGATATTCCTGATTCACCCAATGGTACTGATGGATATCTTCCACGGTACCGCATACACGCAAACGCACCGGAAGCCGCGTCAATACATAATGCTGCAGGTGGGCGGCGGGGAACCATTTGTCACACAACAAGACCGCGGTTGTTTTCGAGGTATCGGCTTTGTGCCGAGTCCGGTAAATACTGTCGAAAGCAAGACCCATGTTTTCCCAACCATACATGTCTAGTGTGAAATCGCCATCACCCAGCCGCAGCGGATCCTTACTGCCCAGGCTACCCGGATAGCGGTTGATCAGCAAACTGCCGGCGATAACAGCAATAACCAACAGCCCCAGGGCGGCAGAAAAGAGCCGGGGCATTGAACGGTTGGGCGGAAAGGGCTTCTCCGCAAAAAAAACACCGGCAAGCAGCATCAATCCGATAAAGCCCGGCCCGGTCCAGTGTGGAAACAGGTCGCGGAATAATGACCCCGCTGTGGCAACGGCAATCAGTGGCAGTGATACCAGCAAAAGCATCCGCAGCTGCAGGGTTTTAAGCGGCAAGTTCCTGAAACGCATCAGCGTATAAAACAACACGCCGAAGACCAAAGGATTGCAGTAGAGGATCTGCCCGGTAATAAAGGTGAGCATCCGTTCGGCACTGGCATTGCCTGAAGCCGGATCCACCCGCTGGCTGTGGAAAGAGTAGGTGGCAAAATCATTTTGGATGTTCCAGACAATGACCGGTGAAAACAACAACAGCATAAGAGCAATTCCCCCATAAAAAGCGGGAAGGCGGAGGAGACGGCGCTCATAGAACAACGCATAAGCGCCAAGACCAGCCCAGAGAAAGATTGTATGCACTTTGCACAACATGCCCAGGCCCGTGAAAACTCCGAACATCAACAGGCTTCGGTTGACTGTCCTGCGTTGGCCGAAACCGGCACCGGAAATCCGAAGCAGATGATACAAGGCCGCCACCCAGAAAAACACCTGCGGCGAATCGGGCATGATGAAGGTGCCGGCGATGATACTGGTATAAATACTTGCGGAGTAGAGTACAGCTGCCAGAAAACCTGCTCGGGCACTGTACAGCAACATGCCGCAGCGGAAAAGCATCCAGGTAGCGGCTGCCGCAAATACCAGGGAGCCCATGCGGATCATCACATCGAAGTCGGCGGCAAGATTGAGGGTGAAAAAGCGGATGACCCAGGCTACAAAGGGCGGATGATCGAAATAATTCCACTGCAAGGTATCGGCATACATCCGATAATACACTTCATCATTGCCCAGTTCCACCGTAACGGCAGCGAACAGACGCAATGCGCTGACAAGAAGGATCAGCAGTACGACCCATCTTCTTTCTTTTGTTCCATCCATTTGATCCGTATTCATTTGCTGAACCGTATACCTGTTTCGAAATCCTGTGTTGTTCATCCCGACTTCTTCGCTTCGGCCAACCATAACCAGCGCCCGGTATTCCGTTCAAAAAAAAGGCATACCATCACTGAAATACAATAACCAATAAGCCCCCCGATCAAAATATCGATCAAAAAATGCTGGGCCAGAAAAACCCGCGAATAGGCAGCGAGCCAACCCAGCAGCAGAAAGCCCGATTGCCGAAGCCGTTGTCTGCTGAACAAAGCCAGTGTAGTAGCCAGGGCCAGCGCGGTGGTGGCATGCCCCGAGGGAAAACTGTTGCTGGCGGTATGGGTAATATCCTGAATGAAAAAGCGGTACTCCCCGGGCGCAAAAAAACCGGAAGGCCTTGGCGCTACCACCAGATGTTTGAACACCTGTGCTATGGCTCCGGATAACAAATAGGAAAGCAGGAGCTGCACCCCCAGCAACCGTTTCCGCAACAAAGTAAAACAGCAAACACTCAATGACACGGCAAAAAGGCCATCGCCCAGAAAGGTCAGATAAATAAAAAACCGGTCGACTGCCGGACTATGATAGCTGTTGAGCCAGAGAAAACTGCCCGCCTTGCCTTTTATGACAAGCAAGAGAAGACCTGCAAAGAACACCAACAGAAACAGGATGCTGTATTGTAATAGCCCCCGGATGCGCCCGTAAGACTGAGGATTGTTTTGTCGGTTGTTCATAACCCAGTTCGGTTAGCGCCGTAAAGATACATGGAACCACCCTGGTCGGATGCCGGTGCACTCTCGATCAGCGTGAAGAACCGGCCATTCCGCAGAAGAAAAAATTCCGTACAATGCCATTAAATTGCACCCATGCAGCAATATCACGATCTGCTCCGGCATATTATTGAAACCGGCACCGACAAAAGCGACCGTACCGGTACGGGAACCCGCAGCGTGTTCGGTTATCAGATGCGCTTCAACCTGAGTGAAGGCTTTCCGCTGGTAACCACAAAAAAATGCCATCTCCGCAGCATCATCTATGAACTGCTCTGGTTTTTGAAAGGAGAAACCAATATCGCCTACCTGCGCGAAAACAAGGTCAGCATCTGGGACGAATGGGCCGATGCCAACGGCGATCTGGGCCCGGTGTACGGCAAACAATGGAGAAGCTGGGCCACTCAAGGCGGCGACGAAATCGATCAGGTGAAGGCGGTAATCGAGTTGCTGAAAAAAGACCCCGACAGCCGCCGCATCATCATCAGTGCCTGGAACGTAGCCGATCTTCCGCAGATGCGGCTGATGCCTTGCCACTGCCTTTTCCAGTTCTACACCCAGCCTGTAGCCGGAGGCAAACGTAAACTTTCCTGCCAGCTTTATCAACGCTCAGCCGATGTGTTTCTGGGTGTTCCGTTCAACATCGCCTCTTATGCGCTGCTTACGATGATGATTGCCCAGGTCTGCGATATGGAGCCCGGAGAATTTGTATGGACGGGCGGCGATACGCACATCTACTCCAATCATTTCGAGCAGGTGAACCTGCAGTTGAGCCGGACACCGTTTCCCCTGCCGCAGATGCAGATCAATCCGAACATCAACGACATCTTCGGGTTCAGTTACGAAGATTTCACCCTCCTCAACTACCAGTGCCATCCGGCCATAAAGGCGCCCGTGGCTGTTTGAGTTTTATACACCCCAACTATGAGTACCACCCTTACCAATCAGCAAGTGTCAGGCGATGATGCCGACGGGTTGAGGGAGATCTGCATCATTGTTGCGGCCGGACTGAACCAGGGCATAGGCCTGAACAACAAGCTGCTCTGGCATCTGCCCAACGACCTTAAATTTTTCAAGAACGCCACCTGGGGATTTCCGGTAATCATGGGAAGAAAAACCTTTGATGCCATCGGAAAGCCCCTGCCGGGAAGGGTGAACATCGTGATCAGCCGGGGACAACAACCGGCACATGAGGGCATCGTAACCGCAGGAGGACTCGATGAAGCCCTTGACAAGGCGGCCAAATCGGGAAGCAGGAAAGCTTTCATCATCGGCGGTGGCGAAATCTACCGACAGGCCCTGCCGATTGCAGATCGCATGCTGATCACACGCGTGCATGCCTCGCCCGAAGCCGATACCTTTTTTCCGGAAATCGATCCCCGACTGTGGACCCTCGCCGGTAGCAAAACTTTCGAAGCGGATGAAAAACATCCCTACCGTTATGTTTTCGAAGAATGGATGCGCAACAACAGTTCCCGTTAACAGCCACACACCCGATCGTGTACTCACCCTTCCGACTCGCCTTCAAATACTTTAGTTATTATCTCGGTGCCGATAATGGCAAAGGGCATGGCATGCATTCCCCCTTTGTTTACACGTTCATCACCAAAGTACTGAACGACCGTACTGCTTATCCCTGCTACCGCGATATTGAACAAGAGCGCAATGAACTCAGGAAGAACAATACCCTACTTGACGTGGAAGACCTGGGGGCCGGTTCCACCAAAATGAAATCAAGGCAAAGAAGTATTGGTGAAATCGCCCGGCATTCCCTCAAACCGCCGAAGTATGCACAATTGCTGTACCGGATCGCCCGGCATTACCGCCCCGACTGCATTCTTGAACTCGGTACTTCACTGGGTATCACTACCGCCTACCTGGCCCGGGGTAACAGCGAGGCCGCCGTCATCACCTGCGAAGGGGCGAGCGCCGTTGCAGAGCAGGCTAAAAAACTATTCGGCAATCTGCAACTCAGCAGCATCGAATGCGTAACCGGAGATTTTGCTGAAACCCTGCCGGACCTTCTGAACCGCGGCCTGAGGCCGACGATGAGCTTTATCGACGGCAACCATCGCAAAGCACCCACCCTGGCGTATTTCGAGATGCTGCTGCAACATGTCACCCCCGGCAGTTTCATGATTTTCGACGATATCCACTGGAGCAGCGAAATGGAAGAAGCCTGGCAGATCATCAGCAGGCACGAACGGGTCAGCCTCAGCATCGACCTGTTTTTCATCGGGCTGGTTTTCTTCAATCCCGATATCCGCAAACAACAGCATTACAGCATCCGCTTCTGATTGAATCTGGAATCAGACTTCGTTGATGCATCCGCTTCCCCGCCAACGGCATTTTTTTCACTAACTTTCGCCCACAAATCAATTTATGCTTATTGGTGTTTTGAAAGAGCCCTCTTCCGACCCAAGGGTATCCCTGCTTCCTGAACATATCGCCGCGTTGAAAAAAGCGGGAATCGAGGTACTGGTGGAACATGAGGCCGGTGCAGGTGCCTTCGCTTCCGATGAAGCGTACCGGCAGGCAGGTGCCCATACCGGAACAAGGCAGGAACTGGAAAGCAAATGCGATATCCTGCTCGGCATCAATCCCCAGGCGATTTCCCTGCGCAGCAATGCCGTGCTGCTTGGCCAGTACCAGCCGCTTTTTCAACCCGGAAAAATTGCGGACTGGGCAAAGGCAGGCGCCACGGTATTCAGTCTTGATATGCTGCCCCGCACCACCCGCGCGCAAAGCATGGATGTGCTGAGCAGCCAGGCCAATATTGCAGGCTACAAGGCGGTACTGCTGGCAGCCAATCGCTATCCCCGGTACTTTCCGATGTTCATGACAGCCGCCGGCAGCATCCCCCCCGCGAAGATGCTGATACTGGGCGCAGGAGTAGCGGGCTTGCAGGCCATCGCAACAGCAAAAAGGCTGGGTGCGGTGGTGGAAGTTTTTGATACCCGCCCTGCGGTGAAGGAAGAAGTGATGAGCCTGGGCGGAAAATTCATTGAAGTGGAAGGCGCGGCAGATGCGTCTTCAGCGGGAGGATATGCCGTAGAACAATCGGAAGATTTCATGAAGCGGCAGAAGGCCAAGATCGCCGAGTCGGTAGCCAAGGCCGATATCGTCATCACCACCGCACAGATTCCGGGCAAGAAGGCACCCATACTGATCACCACCGCCATGATTGAATCGATGCGCAACGGCTCGGTGATTATAGACCTGGCCGCAGCCACCGGAGGCAATACCGAACTCACGCAGAACAACAGCACGGTCCGTCACAACGGCGTGAGCATCGTAGGCAATTCGCAGTTACCTGCCGATATGCCCAGCGATGCCAGCAAACTCTACGGAAAGAATGTGCTGAATTTCCTGCAGCTGATCACCGACAAGAACGGCGGGCTGCACCTCAATTTCGAAGACGATCTTGTGAAAGGTGCCTGCATCGCGCATCAGGGTGCCGTCACCAACGAACGCATCAAACAACTCCTTTAAACCACCGTAGCCATGCTGCAATGGATATCCGACAACCAGCAAATCATCTATATCGTGGCCCTCATGATTTTCGTGGGCATTGAAGTGATCGGGCGGGTGCCCAGCGTGCTGCATACTCCGCTGATGAGCGGTGCCAATGCCATCCACGGCGTGGTGATCATAGGCGCCATCATCGTTATGGGCAGGGCCGAGGCCGATAACTATGCCGCCATGATCCTGGGCTTTCTGGCCGTACTGCTGGGTACGCTCAATGTGGTAGGCGGTTTCGTGGTGACCGACCGCATGCTCGAAATGTTCAAGAAGAAGGAGAAACCCAAACACTGAAACCAATACCGAAGGCCCGGGCTTCATCACACCAATGAACCGCAGCCAACAACATAACGCATTATGGCAAGCCATTTACTCACGCTTTGTTACCTCGCCGGAAGCATCACCTTCATTCTCGGCCTGAAGATGCTGAGCAATCCTGCATCGGCACGAAAAGGAAACGGGGTTGCCGCCGCAGGCATGTTCATCGCCATCCTTGGCACCATTTTCCTGTATGAGGAAGAAGGCAGAAGGCTGGGCAATCATCTTTGGATTTTCGCGGGACTCGGCATCGGCACATTACTGGGTACGCTGGCGGCGAAAAAAGTGAAAATGACCGCCATGCCCGAAATGGTCAGCCTTTTCAACGGCATGGGTGGAGCCTGTGCGGCGCTGATCTCCATCATCGAATTCCAGCACATCACCCACCTCTATCTTGTAAATCCCGAAGGGTTTGGTGGAACCCAGAAAACCGGCATCATCATCGCCGGACTCATCATCGGCAGCATTTCCTTCGCCGGCAGCATGATTGCCTGGGGTAAACTCAACGGCAAGATCAAGGACTTCGCATTCAAAGGACAGAATATCATCAATCTGCTGTTTCTGGCTGTGGTGCTGGCAACTGCCGTATGGGTAACGCTCCATCCCGGACATACGGCACTGCTTTATGTACTGCTCTTCGTTTCCCTGCTTTACGGTATTCTCTTCGTACTGCCTATCGGTGGCGCCGATATGCCGGTGGTGATTTCACTGCTCAACTCCTTCACCGGTGTTGCAGCAGCCTGTGGCGGGTTTTTATACGACAACAAAGCCATGCTTACGGGCGGTATTCTTGTTGGCGCTGCGGGTACCCTGCTCACCATCCTTATGTGCAAGGCCATGAACCGCTCGCTGCTCAATGTACTGATCGGTTCATTCGGTGGTGGCGGAACAGCGGCCGCCAAGGGTAGCACGGACCAGGGCAGCTACAAGGAAATCAGCATCAGCGATGCCGCCATGATCATGAACTACGCAGGCAGCGTGATGGTGGTACCCGGATACGGACTTGCGGTAGCGCAGGCCCAGCATATCTGCCACGAACTCGAAAAACTGCTGGAAGAAAAAGGCGTGGAACTGCGCTATGCCATCCATCCCGTTGCCGGACGCATGCCCGGCCATATGAATGTGCTGCTGGCGGAAGCCGATGTTTCCTACGACAAGTTACTGGAAATGGAAGACGCCAACGATGCGTTCAAAAACACCGATGTGGTGCTGGTGCTTGGCGCCAATGATGTGGTGAACCCTGCAGCAAAAACCGATCCCGCTTCTCCAATTTACGGCATGCCGATTCTGGATGTGGAGCTGGCCAAAAACACCATCGTGGTTAAGCGCTCCATGAAACCCGGTTATGCCGGCATTGAAAACAACCTGTTCTTCCTGCCCAAAACCAGCATGCTTTTCGGCGATGCCAAGAAAGTGTTGCAGGATCTGGTATCCGAAATCAAGGCCATCTGACGCCATTGAACATAGCTTCCGCATTCCTTCAGACCATCAGTCAAGTCAAGGGCTTCGATGAAGCCGCTTTTTTGCAGGCACATCAGCAAGCGCAGATTCCTGTGGCCATCCGGCTCAATCCTCGAAAGAACGATGCCGCACTGATGGAACACCTGGGTACCTCAGGTATCCAGGTGCATGAACCCGTACCCTGGTGCAACAATGGGTATTACCTGAATAGCCGCCCGGCCTTCATTACCGATCCGCATTTTCATGCCGGCGCATATTATGTACAGGAAGCCAGCAGCATGTTTCTCGAACAGGCATTGAAGCAACACGCAGGGCTTACGCAACCGCTCAGGGTGCTCGACCTCTGTGCGGCACCCGGAGGAAAAACCACGCTGATTGAATCGTTGCTGTCTGACAGAAGCCTGTTGGTAAGTAATGAAACCATCCGTTCAAGAACGGGCGTGCTGGCCGGTAATTGTTCCAGATGGGGGACCGAACAGGTGGTGGTTACCGGCAATGCCCCGGCCGATTTCCGAAGACTGCCCAAATTCTTTGATGTGGTGGTAGCCGATGTTCCCTGCAGCGGCAGCGGCCTCTTCCGCAAAGACCCGCAGGCGATGAATGAATGGAGTCCCGATCAGGTCTTATTCTGCAGCAGGCGGCAACAAAAAATCATTGCCGATGTATGGCCGACGCTGAAAACCGACGGACTGCTGATTTATTCCACCTGCTCTTTTTCGGAAGAAGAGAACGAACAGGTGGCCGATCAGATCGCTTCCATGTTCCGGGTGAAGAGCCTGCCCATTTCCCTTAACCCCGAATGGAATATCGTGGAAACGGAAAGTGGCATACATGGCATGAAGGGCTACCGGTTTTTTCCCGACAAACTGAAGGGAGAAGGTTTTTATCTGATGGTATTGCAGAAGCAGGAAGAAGAAGCTGAAACAGCTACCATACAGAAGCCAATCCGAAAAAGCCATCGCGATAAAAATCTGAGTGCGCTGACCCGGGGTTATCTTGATAATTGCCGGAATCAACCGGCACTGCTGCTTCATGAAAACGAGGTACTGGCTTTTCCGGAACAGCACCTTGAGGCGCTGGAACTTTTACAATCAACCCTCTACATCAAAAAAGCCGGAGTGCATGTCGGTTCGGTGAAGCATGACGCGTTGATTCCCCATGCCGACCTGCCCTTGAGCAGCCTTTGCCATCCGGACCTGCCCTCCGTTTCGGTCAATTCGGAACAGGCGCTGGAGTTTCTGCGGAAAAATCAGCTCACACTTCCCCACGCGCCCAAAGGCTGGTGCATTGTGAAATTCGGCCCGCTGAATCTGGGCTGGATCAAAGTACTGAACGGCCGGACCAACAACCACTATCCGGCCCTGTGGAGAATCCTGCACAGATAAAGAAAGGCAAGCGGCATATTTTTTGCATCTTTGCAGCAGAAAAAATCTTCCCATGAAGCTCATTGCCCTGCTTTTCTGCTGCCTGACTGTATCAGTTTTCGGACAGCAGAAACCCCTTACCATAGCCGGCACGGCACCCCGCTTCTACCTCTCGCATACGGTAGCACCCAAGGAAAATTATTACAGTATCGGGCGGTTATATAATATCAGCCCCAGGGAAATCGCCCCGTTCAACAACCTGGAACTGGAAAAAGGCCTAAGCCTCAATCAGAGCATTAAAATACCGCTGATTGAAACCAATTTCGCGCAAAGCAATGCCGCAGTAGCAAACGAAGCGCTTGTACCTGTTTATCATCTTGTAAAGGAAAAAGAAACCCTCACGCAAATCAGCACACTCTATAATAAGATACCATTAGAGAGTCTACGCAGCTGGAACAAACTCAAGGGCGAAACACTTAGTCCGGGCGGAAAACTCATCGTTGGATATCTTCGGGTAAACCCCGAGCTTTCTGCTCTGGCTTCCGGGAAAACGGCACCGGTGGCCGTTACTGCACCAACACCTGCTCCGGCACCCAAACCGGCCTCCGAGCCTGTGAAACCGAGTCCCACTCCGCAAAAATCCGATGCACCCAAAGAGCCGGTGGCGAAGAAGCCCGAAGCACCTGCGAAAAAAACAGAACCGGAAAAACCGGTGAAGCCTGCCGCAACAGAACAGCCTGTGGCAAAAAAAGAACCGCCTGCACCGCCACCGGTTGAACCTGTTCGTACTGACCCTACGCCTGCTCACTCATCAGGCAAATCATTTGATGGCGGCTCATTCCGTTCGGTATATGAAAGCCAGGTAAAGAAAAAATCCACCGCATCGGAAAGCGGAACTGCGGCAGTTTTCAAAAGCACCAGCGGCTGGGAAGACGGGAAATATTATTGCCTCCATAACAGCGCCGCTCCCGGAACCATTGTGAAAATCACCAGCAAGGTGAACGGAAAATCGGTGTACGCGAAAGTGCTCGATGTGATGCCCGATATGCGTCAGAACAACGACCTGATCATCCGTATCAGTAATGCAGCCGCTCAGGAACTGGGCGTTGCCGAACCGAAGTTCGACTGCATGCTGACGATTCCTGATTAAGGAATGAACTATCCCAAAAAAAATTTGAGAGTGTACCGAAAACCGTTACACGAAAAGCAATTTACTTTCGCAGTGAAATCTTGATTCCACCCGAACGCATATCGGGCATCACGAATTTGTGACGATAAGGAAGGATGTAGGTGGTATTCCCTTTCTGGTAGGTGATGATGTTTTGCATATAACCGGGAGTAGCTTTCGCAGAACGATACAGGAGACTTCCCTTATAGTTGAGTCCGGAATTGATATTGAGAGCGATAGACCTCTTCAGCGTATTCGCCGTATTGATGTTCAGGTTAGTTTTCGTCCGGGCCTTTCTTCCGTTACCCCGGTCGGCATAAACAGTGGCTGCAACCCCTGCCATCATGATGACAATGGTCAATGTTTTCATGATCCTCTTCATAAGCCCATCAGTTTAATACCTGCAATTTAAGAAAATCCCGTACCAAAAATGCTGATTTACTTTTTTTACACTTTATTAACAGGCGACAGAAAAAAAAGTTTCAGAATGGGGGATTTTGCCCCCATATTGCCGTAATTTACATCAACAGCGCCTATGAGCAAGCAGCCCAACCGCCACGAGGATAGTGAATTCAACGAGTTACTCATTCAGTATCAGAACCTTATAGCGGGTTACCCCCATTCCTTCATCGACGAAGAGGCCTTCGGCAGGATCATCGACTACTTCGACGACACCAACGAACTCACCCGGGCCCTGGAAGCTGCCGATGTGGCCATCAACCAGTACCCCCTCTCCGGTAACCTGATGGTCAAAAAGGCCGACCTGCTGATTGTAATCAAAAAATACCGCGAAGCCCTGCGCATGCTCGAGCGTGCGGAAGGACTTTCCGAGGAGGATATCAACATCTATATCCTGAAGGCCGATGCCTTTCTCGCGCTCAACCAGCCGTCAAGGGCCGAAGAAACTATGGAGGAAGCTTTGGGTAAATTCGACGGATACGACAAGATCGACCTGCTCTTCGAGCTCTCCGATGTGTTTGACGACTATGAGGATTTCGACAAGGTATTCGACTGCATGAAACTCATCCTCGAACTCGATCCCACCAACGAAGAAGCCCTGAACAAGATCTGTTTCTGGACCGAATACACGGGCCGAAACGAGGAAAGTATCCAACTGCACCGCAACATCCTTGACGAGCATCCTTTTTCGGAACTGGCCTGGTTCAACCTGGCCGCAGCCTATCAGGGACTCAAGCTCTATGAAAAAGCCATCGACGCCTATCAGTTCGCCATAGCCATCGATGAAAAATTCGAATTCGCCTACCGCAACCTGGCCGATGCCTATATCCGCACCCGCAAGTTTCCGCTGGCTATCGAAGCCCTGCAAACCGTGCTTGAACTGGCGCAGCCCGAAGAAGTGATTCATGAAGCTATCGGCCACTGCTACGATAAGCTGAGCGATTATCCGACCGCCAGAACCTATTACCGCCGTGCCCTGCATCAAAATCCCGAAGACAGCATGTTGTTCTACAAGATTGCCGGAACCTATATGAGCGAAGGCGAGTGGAACAAGGCCATCAACCATCTCAAAACCGCACTGCGCCTTTCAAAATACCAGACCGATTATAACCTGGCCATGGGCCAATGCCTCGTGCAACTGGAACAATATGCCGAGGCCATGCCCTTTCTTGGACTGGTGGTGAGCATGAAGCCCAAAAACCTCAGCGGCTGGATGATCATGCTGCAATGCCTCTATCGCGGAGGCTATTATTCGGAAGGCCTGCAGGCCCTTTCAGACGAAATGCCCCGCAGCATCATCAAGCCGGTATTCCATATTTACAAAGCCGCCTTCCTCTTCGCCGTGGGACGGACAAAAGACGCCCAGATCTATCTCGAGCATGGCATGGCACCTAATGCCCGCATCGTCAAAAAACTCAACGACCTGGATCCCGCCATCCTGAAAAGTCCGCAGATCCTTGATGCGATTGCCCGCACCGGCAAAAAGATTTGAGGGCCGGGACTTCGGCATTATCCTGTTTGCCGATTCTTCTACAACGATTGCCGGATTCTTTATTCTTTAACAGTTGTTGTAACAGAAAACCTATTGGTACCCAATACTTATATTTGCGGTCAAAAAAATGAATTTCAACCTCACGCAGATCCCCGAAAGAACAAGCAGGCCCCGTACAACCGGCATCACCATGGTGATGGATAAGGGACTCAGTGTAGAGGAAGCCAGAAACTTTCTCAGCGTCGCCCACCCGCATGTCGACATCATCAAACTCGGTTTCGGCACTTCCTTTGTAACGCCCAACCTGCGCGAAAAGCTGGAGGTTTACCGCTCCCACAATATTCCCGTCTATTTCGGCGGAACCCTGTTTGAAGCCTTCCTCATCCGCAACCAGTTCGACGATTATATCAATACCTGCAAGGAATTCGGCATCACCTACATGGAGGTGAGCGACGGATCGATTTCAATACCCCACGCTGAAAAATGCGGCTATATCGAAAAGCTTACCCGTTACGGAACCGTATTGAGCGAGGTGGGCAGCAAAGACGCCGCACATATCATTCCGCCTTACAAATGGATCGAACTGATGAAGGCCGAACTGGAAGCCGGTTCCACCTTCGTGATTGCCGAAGCCCGTGAAGCGGGTAACGTAGGCATCTACCGTGGCAGCGGTGAAGTGCGGGAAGGCCTGGTGCAGGAAATCCTCACGCAGATTCCCGGAGAAAAAATCATGTGGGAAGCGCCACAGAAAGCGCAACAGCTCTATTTCCTGGAACTGCTGGGCTGCAATGTGAACCTGGGTAATATCGCACCCACGGAAGTGATTCCCCTCGAAACCATGCGCATCGGTCTCAGGGGCGATACCTTCCACCTCTATCTCAACAAATAATTCAGGGTACACCAACGCACTGAACCATCCGCTACATGAAGCAATTCGGGTTGATCGGTTTGCCGCTCGAACACAGTTTTTCGAAAGAATACTTCACGAAAAAATTCGAGCGCGAAAACATCCCGGACTGTTTATTCCAAAACTTTCCGCTGCAGGACCTTTCCGAATTTCCTGCGCTGCTGCGTAACTACCCGGATCTGCGCGGACTTGCAGTAACGATTCCCTACAAAGAAAAAATTCTGGCCTATGCCGATGCGGCCAGCGGGGAAGTAGAACAGATTGGTGCAGCCAACTGCATCAGTATCCGAAACGGTATATGCACGGCGTACAATACCGACATTACCGGGTTCAGGCAATCGCTATGCCGGTTTCTGGATAACAACCCGCTTCCGGCCCTGGTACTCGGAACAGGAGGCGCCGCCAAAGCCATCGGGTTCGTACTGCGTACCCTGGATGTACCCTACCTGCAGGTTTCCCGACAGCAACAGAACGGAAGCATCACCTATTCCGCCATCAGCCCAGCCCTGCTGAGCAGTTATCCGCTCATCATCAACTGCACACCACTGGGCATGTTTCCCCATACGGAATCGGCACCACCTATTCCCTATCAGTGGCTTACACCGGCCAACCGACTTTTCGATCTGGTATATAATCCTGCGAAAACACGGTTCATGGAACATGGTGAAGCAGCCGGATGCCGCATTTGCAACGGACTTGAGATGCTGGAGATTCAGGCGGAAGCCAACTGGGCAATCTGGAACGGGGCTTGATCAGCGTACCTTTCTTCCCTTCCAGCGATACGACCCGAACTTTCCGAGCCAGCCGGCTATAACGGTATAGATTACATGAAAAGGCTGAGCGACGGGGAAAGCCCACAATTGGCTGCGGCAGGAAAAGAATGCAGCCACCGGCCAGAGAAACACCCCTTCCACCAACGTTTTGATCGAGAGCGCTGCTATGGCATGCAAGCGGTATTCTGCCCAAAAGATTGCTGCAACCATCAAGAACAGTATCCAGACATTGAGCAGGTACACGCCCAGCAACACGCGGAAAATGCGCTTGTCCTGATAATGCGTGGCCTTGCTCGCCCAGCGGATCCGTTGCCGGAAAAATTCAATCAGGGTCGAAGGCGGCCGGGTGGTCACCACAACGTCGGGTGATTTGAGGTAAACGATTCCCTTGGGATTCCGAAGGAACATCTTATGCAGCAGCAACATGTCGTCGCCGCTGGCAATATGGTCGATGCCCGAAAACCCGCCGACAGATTCAAAGACCGCTTTCGTGTAGGCAAGATTGGCGCCGTTGCACATGCTTTGGGCTCCCGCATGCACCGCCGCTCCGGTGATGCCCTGGAGGGCCAGAAAATCGAGCTGCTGAAAACGATCCAGCAAACCCCCGCCTTGCGGATAACAGACCGGCATCACAAGGCAATCGGCACCCGTTTGTCGATAGCACGAGGAGACCGAATGCAGCCATCGTGACGGAGCCGTACAATCGGCATCGGTTGTTAGCAGCAGTTCGCCCCTTGCCTGTTGAACCGCAAGACTGATGGCCCGTTTTTTATACGCCACTTCGCCTGCGGATGCAGGATAATCGGCCATCCGGATCAGCTGCACCGGCAGGCCGCTGAATTGCTCAACCTCAGCCGCAGTGGAATCGGTAGAATGATCATCCACCACAATCACCTGCATGTGTTCAGCAGGATAGTGCTGTGCACGAACCGACTGCAGGCAGCGCGTAATCTGACCGGCCTCGTTGCGGGCGGGAATGATCAGCGTGATATCTACCGGCGCGGAAGGAGCGGCACTCGGCCGGTGATCTGGAATCCGCCCCCACATGATCCGGTAATAAAGGATGAGGATCGCATACCCCGAAAGCAGCAGAACGGACAGAATTACCGCAAGGGTGTGCATGGTATGTTGATAAGGTGAACGGCAATGATCTGAACCGCAGCGCCGGCTGACAAAAATAATTTTTACAATCTAAACCGAAAGGGTAACTTTGAATAGTTGCATAAACAACTATATGCCCGGCACCTCCTTCAAAAAGTCGGAACTCTACAGCTTCATGACCGGAAAGGCCAGCACGGCCATTGCCCGGCGGCTGCAGAAGAATTTCAAACAGGCGGGCATTGAAATCACCATCGAACAGTGGAGCGTGCTCTACCAGTTGTGGAAGCAGGATGGCCTGAGCCAGCAGCAGCTGTGCGATGCCACCTACCGCGACAAGCCCAGCATCACCCGCCTGGTTGACAACCTCGAAAAACTGAAACTCGTGAAACGCGTGCCCGGCAAAAACGACCGGCGCATCAATCTGATTTTTCTGACCCGAGAATCGCAGGAACTCGAGCAGCGCACGATGGACCTGGCCGCGCAAACCCTGCAGGAGGCCCTGGCCGGAGTACCACCTGCACAGGTGGAATTTGCCCGCGAAGTGTTGCAGAAAGTCTACGACAACCTGCGTTAAGCGTAAAAGAATATAGAACCCGATTCATACCCAAACCGATACACCATGAACAGCAACACCCAACTGAGTGAAACCACCGGAGGCGAATGGCTGATCAAAGACCATGTTGCCGCAAACACCTTCACCCCCGAAGACTTCAGCGAAGAGCAGCTGATGGTGAAAGACATGTGCATGCAGTTTGTGGCCACCGAAGTGATGCCTGTGGTGGACCGCATCGATGCGCTGGAACCCGGCCTCATGCCATCACTCATGAACAAGGCCGGTGAACAAGGTCTTCTGGCCACGGCCATACCCGAAACCCTCGGTGGCATGGGCAAGGACTTCATCACCGCAACCCTGGTCAACGAAGGTCTCGGTGGCGGATATTCATTCAGCGTGGCCCTGGCCGCACATACCGGCATCGGCACCCTACCCATCCTCTATTTTGGTACCGAAGCCCAGAAGAAAAAATACATTCCCAAACTCGCCAGCGGAGCATGGAAAGGCGCCTACGGCCTTACCGAACCCAACAGCGGCAGCGATGCCCTCAGCGCCAAAACCACCGCAACCTTATCGCCCGACGGGAAACATTATCTCATCAACGGACAGAAATGCTGGATTACCAACGGAGGTTTTGCCGATGTCTATACCGTTTTCGCGAAGATCGACGGCGAAAAATTCACCGCCTTCATCATCGAGCCAGGCTTTGAAGGCTTTACGCGCGGGCCCGAAGAACATAAGATGGGCATCAAAGGCTCTTCCACCGTCCAGCTTTATTTTCAGGATTGCAAGGTGCCGGTAGAAAACCTGCTCGGCGAACCCGGTCGCGGTCATATCATCGCCTTCAACATCCTCAACATCGGCCGGCTCAAACTCTGCGCGGCCGCACTCGGCGGAGCCAAATCGGCACTGGCCATCAGCATCGCATACGCCAAAACCCGTGAGCAGTTCAAAACACCCATCGCCCAATTCGGGGCTATCAAACACAAGCTTGCGGAAAGCGCCATCCGTATCTACGGTGCGGAAAGCGCGCTCTACCGCACAGCAAAATGGATCGACGATAAGGAATCGGCCCTGCTGCAGTCCGGAAAGCCCTTCAACGAATCATTGCTGGGTGCAGCGGAAGAATTCGCCGTAGAATGCGCCATCCTCAAAATCAGCGGCAGCGAAGTACTCGACTATGTAGTTGACGAAGGCGTGCAGATTTTCGGCGGCAACGGATTCAGCGACGAATACATGATCAGCCGCGCCTATCGCGACAGCCGTATCAACCGCATTTATGAAGGCACCAATGAAATCAACAGGCTGCTGGCGGTGGACATGATCCTCAAACGGGCCATGAAGGGAAAGCTCGACCTGATGGGCCCTGCACTGGCCGTATCGAAAGAGTTGATGAGCATTCCCGATTTCGGCGATGCCGATGAATCGTATTGCGCAGCGGAAATCAAGGCCGTAAAGCAACTCAAGAAATCGGTCCTGCTGGTGGCCGGGGCTGCCGTGCAGAAACTGATGACCCGCTTGAGCGATGAGCAGGAAATCCTGATGCATATCGCCGATATGGCTATTGAAACCTTTCATGCCGAAAGCGGACTGCTTCGCCTGCTGAAAAGCAAGGAACAGAACAACGGATTGGTTAGACTGATGGAAGACCTGTTCAGATGCCACCTCAACGCCGCCATCGACCGGGTGAACCGTGCGGGTAAGGAAGCGCTGTATGCGTTCAGCAGCGGCGATGAACAACGCATGCTGCTGCTGGGTTTGAAACGCTACACCAAAACCATTCCCTTCAATACCAAGGAAGCCCGAAGGCGCATTGCCGACCGGCTGATTGAACAGAACCGCTACTGCTGCTGATGCGCGACAAACAAAACATCATGCATCCGTTAAGGACAGCATTAACCGAACTGATGATACGCCGCAACAGATTCACATTCCGGAAACGAATTATCGCAGGCATGCTGTTGCTTGCTTCGGTAATGACATCGAAGGCGCAACAACCCTCCATCCGGCTCATTCAGCCCTATAGTGCAAGCACAACCGTTAGCACAACACGCCAATTCATCATCGGGTCGGTAGGTGAAAAATGCGGCCTCAGCATCAACGGCGAAGCCGTAACGGTCTATCCCACGGGAGCCTTTGTTTACGAAATCAATCTGAAGCCCGGCACAACGACTGTCGAACTCAAAGCCACTGAGCCCGGCGGCAGGCAAAGTACAAAAACCATCCGCTATGTTTATGAGCCGACGCCGGCACCCAAACCGGTGAGCAGCTTCGATATCGAAAGCATACAGGTTGTTCCGGAAGGCAACCTTATCCTCAAAGCCGGTGACAGGATTTCCTTTAAGGTCAAGGCGCAACCCGGGCAATCTGTCAACGCGCTTGGCTTCATTACGCTTTTCGAAAGACCGGTGACCGCGTCCGAACCCATGGCGGGTATTTATCAGGGCAGTTATACCCTTCAGGAAACAGACAGTTTTTCCGCACAAAAAATCTTTGCACGCATCAGCGCTTCAGACGGCAAGAGCCGCGACAAATACACCGGTACCACGCTATCCACCGCCGAGGCGCTACCCTCCGAAGTCGCAGAAACCATAGGCAGGCTGGCCCATCTGGAATACGGATTGGGCGACGACAGATTGGGCGGAGCCAAGATCGGCTATCTCGACAGCACGATCCGTTTGAACATCACCGGAAAATTCGGCGGTGACTACCGTGTGGCACTCACGCCGAACCGCAGCGCCTTCATTCCCGAAGAACATATCCGCTTTCTGCCCCGGGGCAGTTTTGTACCACAATCCCTGACAGGAAAACTGGTTGCCTCCGGAGATGAGAAATTCGATTACGTGACGCTGAACCTCACCGAACGACTGCCCTATCAGTCGATGCAGCAACTCGATCCCTCCGCCATTTGGGTGGATGTGTTCGGTGCCACCAACAATACCAACTGGGTGACCCATCTTTCAACAGCCAAAGAAATCAAACAGGTCGATTACGAACAGGTTTCCGACGGCATTTACCGCATCAAGATCCTGCTGCACCACAAACAGCACTGGGGCCATCAGATCTATTACAACGGTAAAGACCTTGTCGTCAAAATACGCCGCCAACCTGCCGACCCGGCCTTGCATCACCTGACTATCGCCATTGATGCGGGACACGGCGGGAAAAACAATGGTGCCGTAGGTGCTACCGGCGTGTATGAAAAAGAACTGACCCTGCTGCTGAGCATGGAACTCAAAAAAGTACTGGAGAAAAAAGGCGCGAAAATCATCATGACCCGCACCGCCGACGTTTTTTTCGACAACAAACAGCGGATCCTGTTCTACCGCGACAGCCTGCCCGACCTGCTGCTGAGCATCCACCTCAACTCTTCGGAAAATCCGCTGAAGGTATCAGGAACAAGTTGCTACTACCGGTATGCCGGATTTTCAAAACTGGCGGAAGGTATCCACCGGCATCTGCAGGAACTGGGGCTGAAGGATTACGGCCTCACCGGTTCGTTCAACTTCATGCTCAACAGCCCGACCGAATACCCGAATGCATTAGTGGAAACCCTGTTCCTGAGCAATCCGCTTGAAGAGATGAAAATGCTCGATCCGGCGTTCAGGCATAACATGGCCGATAAGATTGTGGAAGGAATTGAACATTTCCTGAAGCATTGCCGCAATTGAAAGGTGTTGAGGGAATTGTTCAAACCAAAAAAGATACGAATTGCCCCGGAGCAATCGTTTTATACCGGATGGGTTGTTCAGGCTTTGATTGATGCTGAGGGAGCATGAAAACGCCACGACAAGGCAACCCTGAAAAAGAACTGAATTCTTATGTGCGGCATCGCCGGATACTTCTCGACCGATAAGACACTGGGGCCCGACCTGTTGCGGACGGGCAACCGTGCACAGGCCCATCGCGGTCCCGATGCAGAAGGGCTTTACAGTTCCGCCGACCTTCGTGTGGGGCTTGCACATCGTCGGTTGTCGATCATCGATCTTTCCACCGGGGCGAACCAACCCATGTTTTCGCCCGACAGCCGCTATGCCATTGTCTTCAACGGCGAAATCTACAACTACCGTGAACTCCGCAACACCCTGCCCGACCGGGGTGCCTCGCTGCGAACAACAAGCGATACGGAAGTGCTGTTGCACCTCTTCATGCATCGCGGCAGCGATTGCTTTCACGAGCTGAATGGCATGTTTGCCTTTGCCATCTATGATATCCGCGAGAAAAAGCTGGTGTTATGCCGCGACCATACGGGCATCAAGCCCCTGTTTTATTTCAACGACGGCAGCAATTTCGTTTTTGCCTCCGAACTCAAAGTGATTGCCACCATGCTGGGCAAAAAGCTCAGGCTGAACAAGGAGGCGCTTTCCGGATTTTTCCATCTGGGCTTCATCCCTGAGCCGCTTACGATTTACGAGCATGCCGGAAAATTTCCCGCCGCCCATTATGCGGAAATCGACTGCAGCAGTAATATACTTCCTGCAGGCAGTCCAAATTGCATCCCCTTCTGGAACCTCAACGAGCATATTTCAGCAACACCGCTTTCGGACCGTAAACAGGCCAAAAGCAAACTGCACGAACTGTTGCGTGATTCGGTGGAAAAGCAGCTGATGAGCGATGTACCTATCGGTACCTTCCTAAGCGGGGGGGTCGACAGCAGTCTGGTTACAGCCATTGCCGCTTCGTTCAGCGGCAACCGCATGGTGGATACCTTCAGCATGAGCATCGATGAAGGAAAATACAATGAAGGCAAATACGCACAGGCCGTTTCAAAACAACTGGGCACCCGGCATCATGAGTTCCGCGTAAAGGAAAAAGATGTACTGGAACTGCTGCATGATTTCATCCCTGCGTTCGACGAACCTTTTGCCGACAGCAGCGCCTTTCCGACCATGCTGGTCAGCAGCCTGGCGCGCAAGCATGTCACCGTGGTGCTCAGCGGCGACGGAGGCGATGAACTTTTTCACGGATACGGCATGTACCGCTGGGCGGAAAAACTCTCAAACCCCTTCCTATCGGCCCTGCGTAAGCCGATCTACCGGCTATCGTCATATTTCAGCAGCCGTTTTCAACGAGCCGGGCAGTTGTTCGACTATGCCGAAGACAGCCCCAGGCCCACCCATATTTTTTCGCAGGAGCAATACCTGTTCAAGGAAAACGAGTTGCCGGAATTACTTCAGGTGCCTTCGGGAAATCTGGATGCACTCAACCGCATAGCCCCTACAAAGCGAAAGCTGACGCCTGCCGAAATTCAGGCCCTATGGGATTATGGCCATTACCTGAAAGATGATCTGCTGGTGAAAATCGACCGGGCCAGCATGCGCTTTTCACTGGAGTGCCGTGTGCCCCTGCTCGATCATCGGATTGCAGAGTTCGCTGCCAACCTGCATCCCTCGCTCAAGATACAGGGAGGCACCATGAAATATCTGCTGAAGGAGGTGCTCTATGAGTATCTGCCCGAGCAGTTGTTCGACCGGCCCAAATGGGGATTCAGCATTCCCCTGGCAAAATGGTTACAACACGAACTCGCTTTTCTGGTAGAGCGGTATGCCGGAAAGCCCATCATTGAAAAATACGGCCTGCTGCACTATGGAGCCGTTGAAAAACTCAAAACCGATTTCCATAACGGTGCAACGCATTTATACAACAGGCTCTGGCTGGTGGTGGTGTTGCACTGGTGGCTGGAAGAAGAGAGCGCAGCAAATGGTAAATGGTAAGTGTTGAATGGTAAATGGATTGCGAAGGTTGAACGTGTTTTGTCTGAACTGTGATGGGTATGATTAAATGAGGAGTATGATGAATACCCTTTGCCGCTTTACTTATTCCTTTTTACTTCTGCCTTAGTTTCTTGGCCGTGCGTTTTGCGTGAAACTTTTTTTGCACGCAGAGTACGCAATGTATCAGCAAGAGCGCGGAGAAATTTCGGCTCACCATAAACTACCTGACTTCTTTGTATAATTTTTGTTCGGACAGCCCTTCATTCAAAACTTAACATTTACCACTTAACACCTGCCCAAAGGACTTACCTAAACCTTATTCGCGGCTTTGCGTGAAATAACTTGACTGAATCAGAATTCACAGGATTTTAGGATTCTCTTGATGTGAGTTCGCTGAATTCATGAAAGAACGTCAAATGATCAGAGTCTCCTTGGCGCCTTGCCTTAACCTTATTCACGGCTTTGCGTGAAATTAACCGCGTGTTCACGGAAGCCGTTGCCATACCTCTTAATTTTCCTAAATTGCTTTGCATCAAAACTCCTTCCCATGCCCAACAGCAAACTGGCCGGTATCGGCATGTATGTGCCCGAACACGTGGTTACCAACAACGACCTCACCCGGTATATGGACACCACCGATGAATGGATCCGCGAACGCACGGGCATCCGCGAACGGCGCTACGCAAAGCGCGAAGGTGAAACCACCACCACCATGGGTGTGGAAGCCGCCAAAATGGCTATGGAGCGGGCGGGTGTCACCGCGCAGGATATCGATTTCATCATCTTCGCCACCCTGAGTCCCGATTATTACTTCCCCGGCTGCGGCGTACTCCTGCAACGGGCCATGAAGATGCGCGAGATCGGCGCCCTCGATATCCGCAACCAGTGCAGCGGTTTCGTGTATGCGTTATCGGTAGCCGATCAGTTCATCAAAACCGGCATGTACAAGAATATCCTGGTGGTGGGCAGCGAAAAACATTCCTTCGGGCTCGACTTCTCCACACGCGGGCGTAATGTGTCGGTGATCTTTGGCGACGGGGCCGGAGCCGTGGTGCTTCAGCCCACCGAAAAAGCGGGACAGGGTATACTCAGTACCCACCTGCACAGCGACGGTGAAAGCGCCGAAGTGCTGGCCATGTACAATCCAGGCACACATGCCAATCACTGGACCGGTCAAAAGCTCGCTACCTACGAGGATGCTGAAATCGGTGAGCAGTTCCTCAGCCATGCCATGATCGACGGGCATCAGAACTATCCCTACATGGACGGGCCGGCCGTGTTCAAAAAAGCCGTGGTAAAATTTCCGGAAGTGATTGGCGAAGCGCTCAAACAAAACAAGCTTCAGGCAAAAGATATCGACCTGCTCATACCCCATCAGGCCAACCTGCGCATCGCACAATTCGTGCAGCAACAGTTGGGGCTTGGCGACCACCAGGTATACAATAACATCCAGCGTTACGGCAATACTACAGCGGCTTCCATTCCCCTCGCCCTTTGCGAGGCCTGGCAGGAAGGAAAAATCAAGGAAGGAGACCTGGTATGCCTGGCCGCCTTCGGCAGCGGATTCACCTGGGCCAGTGCGCTGATCCTGTGGTGATGGCCAAACACCTTCAAGTGTATCCGACAGCTTTTTATGCGCCCAAGAAAAATCATCTTCCTCATCAACCCGGTTTCAGGTACCGGCGGAAAAGAAAAACTCATTTCCCGCATTGAAAGAATTTGCCGGACGTACAACATCCATTCCGAAATCCAATTCAGCAACGCGGCGGCGGAGTATTCGCAGCTCAGGGGAACAATTACCAGAGAGAAAACGGATGTGGTGGCAATCTGCGGCGGCGACGGTACCGTAGGAAAAGCCATCGGAGCCTTGTATGACCTTCCTGTAGCATTCGGCATTATTCCGGCCGGATCAGGAAATGGCCTGGCCCTTTCCGCAGGCATTCCTGTGCATGCGGAAAAAGCAATAAGATTGGTTTGTACCGGCACGGGATTTTTGACCGACGCATTCACCCTGAACGGACATTTCGGTTGCTTGGTATGCGGGCTGGGCTTCGATGCCACGGTGGCACACGAATTCGCAACAAGAAAAACAAGGGGACTCAAAACCTATCTGCATCTTACTGCAAAAACCTTGTTCACATCCAAAGCCTATCCGTTCAGCATTGATACAGGTAACGGCGCTTCCGATCTTAACGCATTTTTCATCAGCGTGCTTAATGGCAACCAGTATGGCAACCAGATCAAAATAGCCCCCCGGGCCCAACTGTCCGACGGCAAACTGGATGTTGTGGTTGCAGAAAAAATGAACAAGCTTGCCTTTACCCTGCGCATGTTGAAACAACTCGTAACTGCCAGACTTGAGGAAAAGGATAAAATCGGATCAAGAAAAAAACAGATCCGCTATTTCCAATCAGACAACATCCGCATCATCAACAAGGGAATGGCCATGATGCACATCGACGGAGAACCGCTTGCCGCCGAAACGATACTGGATATAGCCGTAATCAAAAATGCCTACAGGCTTATCAGGCCGGAATAACTTTCTTTCGGAGATGTATTATTTCAAAGAAAGAGCCAAAGCTTTAATCCAAATACCGGTAAGTACAGTAGGGTTTCCCGGGCACTTCATTTAAAACTCAACCTTTAACACCCAACGCCATAAGAGGTTCCTTCCGGAAAACCACATTTCATACATGGCAAAAGACCATAAGAGTTCAACGTTTGAATCACCCCTGCTCCGCCACCTCAGGCTGCTGCCCCCAGTGTTTGGGAGAACGCCATAGCGATGAAAGGAGCAGCTCGCGAATAAAGAAGAATTCCTTCGGTAACTTATCATACATCCTCGAAAAAAGTTCTTCGTGCGATAGCAGCTCCTTCTTCCACAATTCCCGGTCGATGGTCATGATCTTGGAAAAATTTTCCATCCCGTATTGCTCCAAACCTGTCCAGTCGATGTCTTCGTAACGCGGCATCCACCCGATCGGGCTTTCCACCGCAGCCGCCTTTCCATTGATACGCCCCACGATCCATTTCAATACGCGGATGTTTTCCCCAAAGCCGGGCCACAGGAATTTTCCATTTTCATCTTTCCGGAACCAGTTCACCCCGAAGATCCGGGGTGGATTCGGCAGGTTGCGGCCAAACTGCAACCAGTGGTTGATATAGTCGCCGATATGATAGCCGATAAAGGGCAGCATGGCAAATGGATCCTGCCGCACCTTCCCCAATTCACCGAAAGCAGCTGCTGTGGTTTCACTGCCCATTGTAGCTGCCATATACACTCCGAAATTCCAGTTGAACGACTGGTACACCAGGGGTATGGTGGAACTTCTTCTACCGCCAAAAATAAATCCGGCAATATGCACGCCGTTAGGATTATCCCATTCGGAATCGATGGCCGGGTTTTGTTGTGCAGGTGCGGTAAATCGTGAATTCGGGTGAGCCGCAGGTTTTCCGGATGCCGGATCCCAGGGCTTTCCGTGCCAGTCGGTGAGCCCGGCAGGCGGTTCAGGGGTCAACCCTTCCCACCACACATCCTTGTCGGGCGTGATGGCCACATTGGTGAAGATGGTATTGGCCCGGATGGATTCCATGGCATTGGGATTGGTATTATTGTTAGTCCCAGGAGCAACACCGAAATAACCCGCTTCGGGATTGATGGCATACAACTCACCATCGCTGCCCTTATGGATCCAGGCGATATCGTCGCCCACCGTGGTCACTTTCATATTACCGAACGACTTGGGCGGAATCAGCATCGCAAAATTCGTTTTGCCGCAGGCGCTGGGAAATGCCGCAGCCACATAGTTCTTCTTGCCGCCTTCCTGTTCCAGCCCGAGGATGAGCATGTGTTCGGCCAGCCATCCTTCCTCCCTTCCGATTTGTGAGGCGATGCGCAAAGCGAAACATTTCTTGCCCATCAAAGCATTGCCGCCATATCCACTTCCGTAGGAAATGATCAGGCGCTCTTCGGGGAAATGAGATATGTACTTCTCGTTGGGATTGCATGGCCAGGGCACATCTTCGTTGATACTGTCAAGCGGAGCTCCTACAGTATGCACGCATTTCACAAAATCATTGTTGAGCAGGTAGGGCATCACAGCCTCGCCCATCCGTGTCATGATATACATGTTCACCACGGCATAAGCCGAATCGGTGAGCTGAACCCCGTAACGGGCATAGGGCGAACCGATTGGGCCCATGCAGAACGGCACCACATACAAGGTTCTTCCCTGCATGGAACCCGTAAGCAGGTTGTTCAGTATTTTCTTCATATCGTCGGGCGCCATCCAGTTGTTGGTAGGTCCTGCATTCTCCTTGAGGCGGCTGCAGATGAAGGTTCGGTCTTCCACACGCGCCACATCGCTGGGATGGCTGAAACAGGCATAACTGTTGGGCCGCTTATCAGGATTCAAACGGATGAAGGTGCCCTTGCTGACCAGCGACTCGCACAAAAAATCATACTCGGCAGATGTGCCCTTGCACCAGCAGATTTCTTTGGCCTCGCACTGTGCGGCTACCTGGCTGACCCAGCTCTCAATCCGCTGGCGGGCCTGCATGGCTTCTGCTGACTCATAGTTGCAGTGAACGTTCATGGCAAATGTTTTTTTGGTAAACCTGAATGCCCGAAATACTGAATGGAAAAAGCGTGCCGGATATACGGCTACAGATTACCGGTTCCTTGCGGACGGTTCAATAAGACAGGCAATACAATCGGATGCCAATATCGGTTTTTTACTGAGAAAATAAAAATGATATTACACGAGAGAGATTTTTTATTCAGCCCAAAAATTTCCCGTTTAATGCCGATATGATAGCTGTTTGAGCCAATGATATTGGTGCATTACAGATATC
>CAZZLI010000006.1:0-49491 GCA_964655055.1 uncultured Ferruginibacter sp. | reverse complement strand
CTGTAATGGACCAATATCATTGGCCCAAACAGCTATCACATCGGCATTATACGGGGAATTTTTTTGGCTAAAAGTAACTTCACTTTCGTATGAAATTCAGAAATCGGCCGGAAAGAAATGACTTCTGCCGCCTTCACTACATTAGCGATTGGATATCTGTAATGTACCGATTGCATTGGTGCCCAACAGCGATCACATCGGCATTATACACAAACAATCCTGGTCTTAATGATGCCGCACGTTCGTAAAATTTGTTGTCTTGCCCAATGATACATAAAAGCACCATACAGCTGCTTCGGTTTCCTTTTTCGTTTTTCCTGCTGCCGGTTTTTCTGTTTGCCCTTACCCAATTGCCGGATATAAATTGGGCAAGGACCTTACTTGTTTTTCTGATTCTGCATGTGCTGGTCTATCCGGCCAGCAACGGATACAACAGTTATATGGACCGGGACGAAACACCGATCGGGGGTGTGCAACATCCGCTCCAGCCTACAAAACAGCTGTTTTACCTCAGCCTGCTGATGGATCTGGCAGCGCTGGCCCTCTCCGTAATCATCAGCCCGTATTTTACCATCGGGCTCTTGCTCTATATACTGGCTTCCCGGGCTTACAGTTACCGGGGCATACGCTTGAAGAAATATCCCATAGCCGGATTCCTCACCGTGGTCGTTTTCCAGGGAGCGGGTGCCTTCTGGCTGGTATATCATGGGAGCGGCGGCAACGGGCAGCAGATCGGCTTTCCGGTGCAGGGCATGCTGACCGCATCACTCCTGATCGGAGGCTTTTATCCACTCACCCAGATCTATCAACACCGGGCCGATGAGGCCGACGGGGTTCGTACCATCAGCCGGCTGCTGGGATACAAGGGAACTTTTGTTTTTTGTGCCGCGCTATATACCCTTGCCATGTTGTTCCTCGCGTACACCTTCCTGTCGGCCCTGCTTTTCATACAATTTTTTGTGTTGACCTTGTTTTTCCTGCCCACCCTGGCCTATTTCCTGTGGTGGGCGTCGCGGGTATGGAAAGACGTGGGAGCGGCTGATTTCAAACATACCATGCGGATGAACCTCATTGCCAGCACTTGCACCAATACGGGTTTTCTTGTGGCACTAATACTGAACCATTTTGAGTAAGATCATTTCACTGGGAACCGCCGTTCCGGAACATAAGCATCTTCAGACAGAGATCCTGCAGTTCATGCAGCAGGCCTATGCGCTGGATGCGGAGGAGAACCGGAAGCTCAGGTTTCTGTACAACAAAAGCGGGATCGCCTCCCGTCATTCGGTGATACCCGACTACAGCCGGCCGATGCCCGAATGGGAATTTTATCCCCAACAGCAAACGCTGGATCCCTTCCCGTCACTGGAACTCCGCATGCACTGGTATCAACGGCATGCGGGTCCGCTTTCGGAAACCGCCATACGCAACTGTGCGCAGGGCTTCATCGATCCCCGTGAAATCACCCACCTCATCACCGTAAGTTGTACGGGCATGAGTGCCCCCGGACTGGATCTGGAACTGATGGAGCGGCTCGGTTTATGCCCCAATCTGTACCGCACTTCGCTCAATTTCATGGGATGCTATGCCGCCATCCATGCGCTGAAACTGGCCGATGCCATCTGCAAAACCGATGACGGAGCCCGCGTCATGCTGGTTTGTACCGAACTGTGCACCCTGCATTTTCAAAAACAGCCCACGCCCGACTACATTGCCTCCACCCTCTTGTTCGGCGATGGATCGGCAGCGGCCCTGGTGACGCCCGATACTTTTCCATCGAAAGGTTTGCAGCTCACCCATTTTTACAGCGAAGTGGTACCCAAAGGAAAGCACGACATGGCCTGGGAGCTTTCCTCGACCGGATTTCTCATGACGCTCAGCGGCTATGTGCCCGAATTGATTGAAGCAGATTTCGACCGGCTGGTACGGCAAGCCCTGCAACAAGCCGGACTTTGCAAAGAGGACATCGGCCAATGGTGCATACATCCCGGCGGAAAACGAATTGTGGAAGCCATCCAAAAATGTCTGGGACTGGAAGCGGAAGCGCTGCAGGCCAGCTACGACATTTTACGTGCGTATGGAAACATGTCGTCGCCCACCCTGTTGTTTGTGCTCAAAGAGCTGATGCGGCAAGAAACCAAAGGACCTGTGTTTGCTGCCGCGTTTGGTCCGGGACTCACCATGGAAACATTCACGGCCGCTTATGCGTAAGTTTTCACAACGTGCCGACGAAAAAGAATTGCTGGATGGCGAGCATATTCCCTTTGAAGACATCTGCCGAAACATGGAGGAACTGGATTTCATCAACCGCTGGCTTGGCGGACACCGGATTACCCTGAGTGGCGTTCGCAACCTGCTCCGGTCAGACCCTCCATCCAATATTCCCCTGCATGTTTGTGAAATAGGATGTGGCGGCGGCGACAACCTGCGGGTGATAAAAACATACTTTGAACGCAAGGGAGTGGCCGCTGAGTACACCGGAATCGACCTGAATCCGAATTGTATCCAATATGCTGGAAGCCGCAGGGAAAACGCCGGTATCCGGTTCATTTGCTCGGATTACAAGACCGTGGATTTCACATCCAGGCCGCACATTCTTTTTTCTTCCCTGTTTTGTCATCATTTCAGGGAAGCGGAGTTGCTGGAACAGTGGCGGTGGATGAAGGAGAAATCAACCCTGGGGTTTTTTGTGAACGACCTGCACCGGCATCCGATGGCCTATTATCTGATCCGCTGGCTGACGGGTCTGTTTTCAAAATCCTATCTTGTAAAAAATGACGCGCCACTCAGTGTGCTGCGCGGATTTCGCCGAACTGAACTGATTGACCTGGGGCGGAAAACACTTCACAGAAATGTGGAACTGGAATGGAAATGGGCCTTCCGTTGGTTACTTGTTTACAAACATGAATGAACCCCCTTTCGATATGGCCCTGTTGGGTGGCGGGCTGGCCGGTTTGGCCTTGTCCATCCAGTCGGCGCGGGCTGGCTACCGCACCCTGTTGCTCGAAAAAGAACAATTTCCATTTCACCGGGTCTGTGGCGAGTACATCAGTTTGGAAAGTTGGGATTTTCTGGAAGGGCTGGGGCTGCCGCTTTCTTCCATGCAACTGCCCATCATCCGGCAGCTGCAGGTGACGGCGCCCAATGGTAAATCGTTTGAAACCCGGCTCCCGCTTGGCGGATTTGGCATCAGCCGGCATAAACTGGATGCCGCACTTGCAGCACTGGCAAGGGAGGCCGGAGTTGTTCTGCTCGAAAACCATAAAGTGGCCGATGTGGAACTGAAAGGAGACCTGTTCCAGATCCGGGCGGAAGGAAAAACATTCACCAGCAAACTGGCGGCCGGTGCTTTTGGCAAGCGCAGCAACCTGGATATCAAATGGAACCGTCCATTTGTAAAGAACAAGCCATCCAAACTCAGCAACTACATCGGAGTGAAATACCATATTGAGACCGATCATCCGGACGATCTCATTTCGCTCCACAATTTTGAAAACGGGTATTGCGGCATTTCCAAGATAGAAGAGGGGCGGTATTGCCTCTGTTACCTGACCACGGCGGCGAACCTGGGCAGGCACCAAAACAACATCGGGAAAATGCAGGAAGAAGTATTGTACCGCAATCCCTTCCTCAAGGAAATTTTTTCCAGGTCCACCATTCTTTACAGCAGCCCGTTGACGATTTCTCAGATCAGTTTTCAGCCCAAAAACCAAACAGAACAACATGTACTGCTGCTGGGCGATGCCGCCGGCATGATCACACCGCTCTGTGGCAACGGCATGAGCATGGCCCTGCACGGCAGCAAACTGGCTTTCGATTGCATGCACCCGTTTCTGCAAAAACAAATCACACGCGAACAGATGGAAGCGCAGTACCGGAAGCTGTGGCGGAACGCGTTTGCCTTACGCTTACGTACGGGCAGGACCATACAGCGTTTTTTCGGAAAACCGGCGCTAACCAATCTTTTCATTCAGGCTTTCCGGACTTTTCCTGCTTCTGCCTCCCCGCTGATCCGGATGACGCATGGAAAACCCTTTTAAAGCTGATTATCTCCATTTAATGGCGGGCCGGGCGAAGCAAAACGTTTATGCAGTATTGTTTAGACTACATTGTTTACGTATAATGCCGATTTGATGGCTGTTTTGCACCAATGAAATTGGCCCATCAGAGATATCCGGTCGGTATTCCTTTTTATTTTTCCGGGCGCATCTTGGTTGTACGGAGGCAAAAACCCTGCAAAGACTGAGCATTGCGTTCCGCTATATGAAGCAACCCAGAAAAGCACGAAAGGCAACATATTTACAATTAATACAATTTATATACTTTTGATTTTCTTTTATTTCATTTTCCACAGCATGCCTTTTCCTCCCTTTATTGGCAATATTTTCTGAATCACGGCCGTTATCTTTGCCGACCCTGACCGACTTAAAGTTGATTTGAAGATGATTGTGTTTTTTCAATCCGTACCCGGTAAATCCGTGGTGCCTCTTTTACTCGCTTTTTTTCTTGTTGTTCCGTTTTGCGGAGCCCATGCCCAGTCGTCCACGCTTTCGGGCCGACAGCTGGCATCCAACGGCATCCGCCCCATGCTGCTCATCACCCGAGAGCCCAATGTACGGTTTCCGGAACTGCTGGGCGACTGCAGCGAAGCAATCCCCTATATGGAGGATTTCGTACAACGCCGCCGCGATTATCTGATACGCATGTACACCAAGGGAAAAAAACTTTTACCCAAGGCGGCCGCCATTCTTTCGAAATACAAGCTGCCCTCCGAACTCAGGGTGCTGCTCACCCTGGAATCTGCCTATCAGGGAGACGTGGTTTCCCGTGCAGGTGCCGTAGGGTACTGGCAGATCATGGATGAGGTGGCTCGGGAATACGGCATGAAATATGTTCCGCATTTTACAGCCGAAGAGCGCAAGAAGATCATGAAGGAGCAGCCGCGGACGGCCGACAGCCTGTTCAAGGCCATCGCCCAGCAGAAAGACGACCGCAAGCATTTTTTGAAAGCCACCACCGTGGCCGCACGTTACCTGCGCGACCGGAGGGTGAATCTGAACGACAACTGGCTGCTGGTGGTAGCCAGCTACAACTGCGGCGTGGGCAATGTGTGGAAGGCCCTGCAGCGCAGCGGCAAGCCCGATGGCAGCTTCTGGGACATCCGCTCCTACCTGCCCGAAGAAACACAGGCCTATGTGATGAACTTCATCACGCTCAACTTGGTGTTCGGCAACTACGAAAAATTCCTGCAAAAGCAGCTCCGCTTCCGTCCCGAGGAAATCTGGATGCCCGATAATTTCGAGCAGCATGTTTCCGACGAACAGGAAGCCGGCATTACGCCACCCGGCGGTGGTATGCTCCCCTGATCTTCCTTTTTTCGGTATCGCTACCCGGCGCCGTAGCCTACATTTGCAGTGATGCCCCGATTCAACTGGTACGACAGTGTCAATCTGCTGAGCAAGCTCACATTTCCCCGGCTGACCAATGGCCTGAAAGTGCTTGCGGGATTTTATGCATCGCGCTTGCTCAAACGTCCGGTACAATGGGGATATCCGGTTTCCATTTCCTTTGAACCCACAACAAGCTGCAACCTGCGCTGCCCCGAATGCCCCAGCGGCCTGCGTGCCTTTACCCGGCCTACGGGCATGCTGCAAAAAGATTTCTTCACCCGCACCATCGATGAGATTCACCGCGAACTGCTCTACCTGATTTTTTATTTCCAGGGAGAACCCTATCTCAATCCCGAATTTCTGGATATGGTGAAGTACGCTTCCGGCAAAGGCATCTATACCGCAACATCCACCAACGCACATTATCTCAATGATGAAAATGCCCGCAAGACGGTTGAGAGCGGATTGGACCGGCTGATCATCTCCATCGATGGCACCACGCAGGATGTCTATCAGCAGTACCGTGTGGGGGGCAAGCTTGAGAAAGTCATTGCCGGCGCGGCCAACATCGTGAAATGGAAAAAGCAACTCAACAGCCGAAAGCCCTTCGTGTTTTTCCAGTTTCTGGTGGTGCAGCCCAACGAACATCAGATGGCTGATGTGCGCAGGCTTGCCGCTGAAGTGGGGGTGGACGATGTTCGGTTCAAGACGGCACAGGTGTATGATTATGCCACCGACCCCAACAAGCTGATTCCCGCCAATGAACGCTACAGCCGTTATTACCGGAAACCCGACGGCACCTATGCATCCAAAAACAAGCTGGTCAACCGCTGCTGGAAAATGCAGCATGCCAATGTCATCACCTGGGACGGGCTGGTGGTGCCCTGCTGCTTCGACAAGGATGCCACCCACCGGTTGGGTGATTTGAAAACAGCATCATTCAAGTCGGTCTGGAAAAACGAGGAGTACCGGAAGTTCCGTGCGGCACTGATCAAAGGCCGCAAGAACATTGATATCTGTGCCAACTGCAGCGAAGGCGTCAGCGTATGGCGCTGAACCGGACAAGCCGGTTCATATTCTCCGTAATAGTTATTTAGACATTATCTTTACCCCAATGGCAACCGCGTTCAACAACCGGCTCCGGCAAATCATCCTGCTCGGCATCATCATCCTGCTTGCTTTGTTGCTGCTTGGCAAACTCGCTGTTTTTTTACCCGGCTTTCTGGGTGCGGTAACCCTGTATTTCCTGCAGCGTGACCTTTACTACAGGCTGGTCATTTTGAAACGCTGGCATTCCGGATTGACGGCTATCGTTTTTATCCTGTTCAGCATCCTGCTTATTGCCCTCCCTGTTTTGTTTACCGTGCGTATGGTGGGTACAAAACTTTCGCAGTTCCTGGGCCGTGCCGGTGAAATCGCCGCCAAGGCCCGGCTTGTCGGGGCGCGCATCGAGGAGTGGACCGGCTTCAGCGTTTTCTCCGAAAACAATATCCGCGAGTTCCAGACCAAAGCAGCATCCATTGTTCCTGCCTTATTCAACAGTTCACTCGGCATCCTCAGCAATTTCGCCATCATGTTTTTTCTGCTCTACTTCCTGCTGCGCAGCGGAAGGGACACCGAGCGTTTTCTTTCGCGGGTGATTCCCCTTAAACCGGAAAATGTGGACCGGCTGGGCAGCGAAACGCGGAATATGATCAGGGCCAACGCCATCGGCATCCCCGTACTGGCCGTGCTTCAGGGCCTGATTGCCACACTGGGCTATGCCCTGTTCGGCGTGGAGGATTACGGATTGTGGGGATTCATGACCGGCATCTGTTCGCTGATTCCGATTGTAGGCACGATGCTGGTCTGGGGCCCGCTGGTCGCCTATTTCTTTGCTGTGGGCAATACCTATTCGGGTGCAGGACTGCTGCTGTATTCGTTGATCCTGATCACCAATATCGATCATGTGGCCCGGCTGACCATCCTCCGGAAAATCATGGACATCCATCCGCTGATCACCATCTTCGGGGTGATTGTGGGCCTGGGATTGTTCGGATTCTGGGGTGTGATCTTCGGCCCCCTGCTCATCAGTTATTTTGTGATTCTGGTGAAAATCTATTTGAATGAATTCGGAAAGGAGGCAACCATAAAAACCTAGGCTATGGGACTGGAGCACGAAATCAGACAGGGAAAGCCCTTCAGGGATGAGCATTTCAAAGCGATTGTCAACCTCATTTATACCTATAACTGGACAACCGAACGGCTAAAGCAGATTTTCAAGCGGCAGAAGCTCACCATGCAGCAGTACAACACCCTGCGTATTCTCCGGGGAAACAAGGTTCCGTTATCAACCGTGGAGCTTCGAAACAGGATGCTTGACAAGATGAGCGATACCAGCAGGCTCGTCGATCGGCTGGTGCAGAAGTCACTCGTCAAAAAAAGGTTGTCGAAAAACGATAGACGTGTGGTGGAAATCGTCATCACCAGAAAGGGCCTGGACCTGCTGCAACGAATTGACGTTTACAACGAAGAGATTACCGGGCTTTTTTTGGGAATCAAAAAAAAAGAAGCCCGGATACTCAACCAATTGTTGGATAAAATCAGAAACCGCTGATCCGTATTTACCAACCTACATTTCAAAGAATGGCCCCTGCCCCCAAAATTCAAACACAACGATTCCAAACAATTGTTTTTACTGCATCCCTTGTGTTTTTAGCCGCATGTTTTATACCGGTGCATGCACAGATGAAGAAAGAATTCCGCGGCGTATGGATTGCCACGGTTGACAATATCGACTGGCCCCAGAAGGGCAATGTGCTGCCCGATTCGCAACGGGCTGCATTTATCCGGCTGCTTGATTTCCACAAGGGCAACGGCATCAATACGGTTATTGTACAGGTAAGGCCCTGCGCCGATGCGTTTTATCCAAGCCCCATCGAACCCTGGAGCGAATGGCTTACCGGTATTCAGGGCATGTCGCCTACGCCCTACTATGATCCGCTGGAATTCATGGTTACGGAAGCGCATAAACGCGGCATGGCCTTCCATGCCTGGCTGAATCCTTATCGTGCCGAATTCAATCCCGCCTTATCAGCCACTTCACCCACTCATATCACGCGGCTGCATCCCGAATGGTTCATCGCCTATTCGGGAAAACGGTACTTCGATCCGGGCAATCCCGATGCACGCAGTTATGTATCGGCCGTTGTGGAAGACATTGTGCGCCGTTATCCTGTCGACGCCATCCATTTCGACGATTATTTTTATCCCTACAAGGTCGAAAACCAGCACTTTCCCGATACCGCCTCCTTCCGCCGTTATGCGAAGGGAGCCAATCTTGCCGACTGGCGCAGAAGCAATACCGATTCCATCATACTCGCGGTACGGAACGCGATCCGCAGTACCGGAAAAGAGGTGCGTTTTGGCGTAAGCCCCTTCGGCATCTGGCGCAACCGGTCCGCCGATCCCCGTGAAGGCAGCAATACCAACGGCGGTCTTTCCAATTACGATGACCTGTTTGCCGATATCCTGAAATGGCTGCGCATGGGCTGGATCGATTATGTGTGTCCGCAACTCTACTGGGAATTCGAGCATAAGCAGGCTCCTTTCGGCGACCTGCTCGACTGGTGGAGCCGCCATTCCTACGGCCGCGACTGTTATATCGGCCTTGGGGTTTACAAATCGGGCAGCAATGCCTCCTGGAACTCCCGGCATCAGTTGCCCCGGCAGATCCGCGCCATCCGCAACACGCCGAATATCGGCGGCATGGCCTTTTACAGCAGCAAGTTTCTGGAGAAAAATGTGAACGGCTGGGCCGATTCGCTGCGGGTGAATTATTTCAGTGAGCCAGCGTTGGCACCTGATTTACGTTGAGTCTTCTTATTCCTCCTGCCTGCCCTTCATGGCCGGAGTATTCCGCCATTTCATGTCCAACTCCTCCCAGGTTTTGCGCTCCGCATCGGTGAACGAGAGGCTCATTATTTTTTTAAGGTCGGGCTGGCCGGCATTCACCCAGGCGGTGTACCAGAAGGAGGCAATGGTATGGATTGACTGCCGCATGCGCCGCTCGACCATGCCGTTCAACCGCATGTCGTATGCCCGTGTAAAATCGGATGAATATTGACGGACAAGAACACCGTTCCTGTTTTCGAAGGCAAACTTCCGGTCGGTAGGAAAATCGGCCGTAAGTTCTTTTTCAATCCGCAACACGGTATCCGCAGCTTGTGCGCTCTCGAGCACACGGCTCCAAATGTATTCCTGCGTATCGGGGATATAGGCGGCTTTCCCGATCAGGAAATCGAATTCGTTTTCCGCCAGCAGTTCAGGCACACGGCTCTCCCAAAAGCCATGGATGCCCTTCTGGTTGCTGTATTGTCCGTTGTGGTTGCTGTTGGCATGCAGCGGCACATGGGCATCGGCGATATAATGACCGAGTTCAGCAGCGGTTTTAAGGATTCGGGCAAAATCACCCTTGCGGAATGCATCGGTCAGCCTGTACTGCACTTGCTGCACATGCCAGGGTACAATGCCGTGCTGCATCAGTGAGTCTTCGCCGAATTGCGCCACTGCATTTTTCCAGGAATGCGGGAGGATCGCATAGGGATAGGTTCCGTAACGGTCAATATCGATATAATGCCTGGGGCCTTCTTCTGTAACCGCATAGCGCCGTTTATCGGGGTCAACGGCATGCTCGCTCAAAAAGCCGATCTGCGGTTTGAAGAGCACCATCATCTCGGGCGGCAACAGGAACACGGCCAGATGGTTGATCCGCTGGTGGGCATAGAATCCCCAGCAAAAACAGGATTCTGCGGGAACAAACAGGAGCAGCAACAGGGGCAGGGTTTTCCGGAGTACAGTCAACATAGGGGAATCGTTTTCTGCAAACACCTGAAGGCGGTTAGTCTTCGATGCTGGTGACGCCGCCGCTTACCGCGAACTTCATGCTTTCCGAAGCACTGATGTTGGTGATGGGTTTCACCCGGTGACGCGGAATGATGTATACACTGCCGGCTACGGAATACGCCATGGGAACATAGACAGCCACATAATCGGTGAGTCCGAAGTCGCGCATGTCTTCCTGCGTTACAAAGCCAACACGCCAGACATCGTTGTCGTCGATATTGGCCAGCACGCTTTTGGTAAATTTCTTTTTTTCGCCGGCAAACGCTTCAAAAAAGTCTTTGAGTGTGGAGTAAATGAAATTGATGCCGGGCGTTTTCTGCAGCAGCTTGTCAAAGGCCTCCTCCACCTTGCTGAACAGGAACGACGATGACATGTAACCCACCAGCAACACCAGCAGCATGACCAGCAGGAAACCCAGGCCGGCAAAGCGCCGGATATTGCCCTTGCCGTCTTCCATGATCGAGGGAAAAAGGCTGTGCATGAGGTTGGGGAGGATGCCATCTATGAAATTGAAGGCCGCGGTGATGGCCCAGATGGTGATGGCGATGGGAGCAATGACCAGCAATCCCTGGAGGAAATACTGGATAAGGCGCCTGTAAAAGACTTCTTTTTTCATGGTTGGTGCGTTTGATCGTGCTGCTCCATACGCAATGGAGGGGAAGCGGTGCGTTGCAAAACTATTAATTGCCCGCTTCATGCCGCAGGGGAAAAACCCCGCTTTTTCCGGAGGATTTTTCCCGGTTCCGGAGGAGAAAAACCGTGGAAACTTTTTTTACGGGAAAAGTTTCCATAGTTTTGTGCCCGCAATGGCTGAAGCATCTACGATAGCGGAACGGATCCGGGCAGTGGCCCACGACCTGATCATGCAGTATGGGGTAAGGAGCGTGAGCATGGACGAGATCGCCCGCTCGGCCGGCATGAGCAAGAAAACCATCTACCAGCATTATGCCGACAAGGATGCCCTGGTGCTGGCCGTCATCAAAGACAAGATTGCGGATAACCAGCAATGCTCCCTGAATGACCTGGCTTCCGCACGCGATGCGGTACATGAAGTACTGCTTTGTATCTCCCGCATGCAGGACATGTTCGCCAACATGCATCCCTCGCTGATTTTCGACCTGCAGAAATTCTTTCCATCTGCTTTTGCCCAGATCCAGGACCACCGCTTCCGGTTCTGGGGAAAGATCTTCACCGAAAACATCCAGCGGGGAATCCGTGAAGAACTCTACCGGCCCGAACTGCAGGTGGATGTGCTGGTGAAAGCAAGGCTGGAAAACATGATGCTGGCCTTCAATCCGGTGATCTATCCCAACAACCGCTTCCGCCTGGTGGATGTTCAAACGCAGCTGACCGAGCATTTCCTGTTCGGCATGGCTTCGCTGAAAGGCCACAAACGGATCTTACACTATCAACAGGAACGCAATAAAAAAAGCATGCAATGAGCCTGAAAAAATACATGAACGCTTCGAGCATCTTATTGACAGCGGCAATCCTCTTGCTCGGTCTGCAGCATGCCGGTGCGCAACAGGTCAACAATTTCTCGCTGCAGCAAACACTCGATTACGGACTGAAAAACGCCGTTCAGGTGAAAAATGCGCTCATCGACATCAAGCTGCAACAACAAACCAACCGCGAAATCACGGCCAACGCCTTCCCGCAGATCAACGGCAATGTGGGTGCCACGCACTTTTTCAATATCCCGGTTACTTCGCTGCCCGATTTCATCAGTCCCAGCACCTATCAGGTTCTGGTCGACAACCGGGTCAAAGACGGCGACGGCAATACCATTGCCTTCCCGCCCGGAGGGTTTCCCAATATCGCCGCCCAGTTCGGTGTGCCCTGGACGGCAACCGCCGGAGTGGATATCTCGCAGATCATTTTCGACGGACAGGTGTTCGTTGGCCTGCAGGCCCGGGATGCAGCCATGCGTTTTGCAAAAGCCAATGCCGCAGTAACGACAGACCAGATCAAGGCCAATATCCAGAAAATCTATTTCCAGCTGGTGGTGGGCGAAAAGCAACTGGCCACCGTTCAGGCCAATATCGACCTGCTGGAAAAACTGAGCCGCGACACCCGCGTGCTGCTCGACAACGGCTTCGTGGAAAAACTCGACCTGGAGCGGGTTACCGTTCAGCTCAACAATATCAAGACCGAAAAGGAGAAAGTGCATGCCCAGCTCGACCTCGGCTATTCGGGACTCAAATTCCTGATCAACATGCCGCAGCAGGAGAAACTGGTGCTGACCGACACACTCAGCGAGGCTTTTGTGAAATCGGGCATTCTCGATGAGAGCTACGATTACAACAACCGCAAGGAAATCCAGGTGCTCACCCTGGCAAAGGAATTGAACGGGTACAACCTCAAGCGCTACCAGTTGAGCCGCCTGCCCTCGCTCGTGGCATTCAGCACCTACTCCAAAAACGCACAACGCACCAAATTCGATTTTCTGGGACAGGGCAGCTGGTTCACTACGTTTCTGGCCGGTATCCGCATGAACGTTCCCATCTTCGACGGATTTGCCCGCAAGGCCAGGATCGAGACCGCACGACTCAATCTTGAAAAAACGAACAACAACCTCGAGCTGACCAAACAGCTTGTGGATTACGACGTGGCGAAGGCGCGCACCAAAATGAAGGCGGCGATACTCACTATGGACAACCAGAAGCAGAACATACAGCTTGCCGAGAAAGTATACAACACTACCAAAAAGAAGTACGAGCAGGGGCTAGGAAGCAATACCGACATCTTCAATGCGCAGACCGAACTCAAAGTGGCACAGAACAATTTTTATACGGCACTGTATGAAGCCATCAGCGCCAAGGTCGATTACCTCTATGCTATCGGCAACCTCTAACCGAAATCCGATCAATCTTATTTATACTAAATGCACATGAAAAAAAACCTCATCGCCGGCCTTTCGGCACTGATCGTACTCGCGGGTTGCGCGGGAGGAAAGAAAGAAGAAGACGCCCGGGTGAATGATAAGCGGCTGAATCTGGAAAAACTGAAAAAGGAAAAAGCCAAAAACGATCAGGCCATCGAACAGCTCGAAAAAGAACTCAGCCGCACCGATACATCGGCTGGTTCGCGTAAACCGCTGCTGGTAAGTGCGGCCGCTGTTTCCGTAGAAGACTTCGAGCATTATATCGATCTGCAGGGTCATGTGGATGCTGAGAATACCAGCTATATCGCGCCACGCAGCGCAGGCATGATGGCCGGCGGCGTGGTCAGGGCCGTGTACATCAAAAAAGGCGACCTGGTCCGCAAGGGGCAGCCCGTACTGAAACTCGACGATGCGATCCTGCAGCAACAGCATAACGCTGCAACGGAACAGCTCAACACCCTGAAAACCCAGCTCGAGTTTGCCCGCAACCTTTACAACCGCCAGAAGAATGTGTGGGAGCAGGGTATCGGCACCGAAGTGCAACTGCTCAGCGCGAAGAACAATGTGAACACCCTTGAAAACCAGCTGAAGGCCGCACAGGAAAACATCAAGATCATTCATGAACAGATCAGAACCACCACGGTGCTGAGTGATGTGAGTGGCGTGGCCGATGAAGTCAATATCCGGGTGGGCGAAACCTTTGTAGGCGCTACCGCCATGGGTCCGCAAATCAAAATTGTCAATACCTCGAACCTCAAGGCGGTGACCAGCGTTCCCGAAAATTACGGAGCACGGATTCGCTCGGGATCACCGGTGAAGGTTTACTTCCCCGACCTGAACCGCAGCATCAACAGCAATCTGTCACGCATCAGCCAGTCCATCGACCCCACCCAGCGCAGCTTCACCGCAGAAGCCAAGCTGCCTTCCGACAACCAGTTCAAACCCAACCAACTTGTGGTGGTAAAAATCATGGACTATTCAGCGCGGCAGGCGGTGGTGATTCCGGTCAATGTGATGCAGACCGATGAAAAGGGTCGTTATGTATTCACCGCCTCCCCGTCATCGAACGGACGCATGTTTGCCCGAAAAAAACCCATTGTGCCCGGAGAGATCTATGGCGACAAACTGGAAGTGAAAGCCGGGTTGCAGGCAGGAGAGCAGATCATCACGGTCGGTTACCAGAATGTGTTTGAAGGGCAGGAGATCCTCTTGAAATAAACGACCCGACTATTGAGGTTTTTTGCCGTAAGGGTTAAGATCCAAAACTGATTAACATGAACGCCATACAAAGAATCAAGGAGCAATTCAAGGAGTTCGGTCCCACCAGCTGGTCGATCGATAACCGCACCGCCATCTATATCATCGCGCTGCTCATCTCTTTGTACGGGCTCAACAAATTCGACACCCTTCCCAAGGAACAGTTCCCCGACATCGTGGTACCCACCATCAGCGTGGTCACCGTTTATGTGGGCAACTCTCCCCGCGACATTGAGAACCTGGTGACCCGCCCCATCGAAAAACAGCTCAAGGGCATCAGCGGTGCCAAGGTCAAGAAAATTCAAAGCACATCGCAGACCGATTACAGCCTGATTGTGGTGGAGTTCGATACGGATGTGAAGACGGAACTGGCCAAGCAGAAGGTGAAAGATGCGATCGACAAGGCCAAGACCGATCTGCCGGCGGACCTGACCAAGGAACCCGATGTACAGGAATTCGCTTTCAGCGAACTGCCCATCATGTTTGTAAATGTGAGCGGCGATTACGATGGTGTGCGGCTGAAGTATTATGCCGACAAGATGCAGGACCGGTTTGAAGAACTCAGCGAGATCACCCGCGCCGAAATCGTGGGCGCTCCCGAGCGGGAAATCCAGATCAACGCCGACCCCTACAAATTGCAGGCCGCACGCATCAGCTTCATGGATATCGAGAATGCGGTTCGTCGCGAGAACAATGATATCACCGGTGGGCAGATCGAAAGCGGCGACATGAAACGGACCCTGCGCATCCGCGGTCAGTTTTCTTCCTCGCTCGACATGAACAATATTGTTGTACGCAGCAGTGCCAGGGGTGGTGCCGTTTATCTCCGCGACATCGCACAGATCATCGATACGGTGAAGGAGCGCGAAAGCTATGCCCGGCTCGACGGGAAGAATGTGGTTACCCTCAATATCGTGAAGCGCAGCGGTGAAAACCTGATCAATGCGGCAACCAAAATCAAGGACATTGTGACCGACATGCAGCAGAGCGGTGTGTTGCCGGCCGACCTCAAGGTGGTGATTACCGGCGATCAGAGCAAGCAGACCGCTACCTCCTTCGACGAACTGGTCAATACCATCATCATCGGCTTCATTCTTGTGTTGCTGATCCTGATGTTCTTCATGGGGGTGTCTAACGCCTTTTTTGTCGCGCTCAGTGTTCCGCTCAGCGTATTCGTCGCCTTCCTCTTTTTACCCGTAGCCGATGCCATCGTGGGTACAGGGGTCACGCTCAACTTCATTGTACTATTCGCGTTGCTGTTCGGACTCGGAATCATAGTTGACGATGCGATCGTGGTCATTGAAAACACGCACCGGATTTACCAGAACGGAAAAGTGCCCATCATACGCAGCGCCAAAGAAGCTGCGGGCGAAGTATTCATTCCGGTGCTGGCCGGAACCGCAACCACTCTGGCACCCTTTTTCCCGCTGCTGTTCTGGAAGGGCATCATCGGAAAGTTCATGATTTATCTGCCGACCATGCTCATCCTTACGCTGGCGGCTTCGCTTATTGTGGCCTTCATTTTCAATCCAGTATTCGCGGTAAGTTTCATGAAGCCCGAAGGCAAGGAGTACCTGCCTCCCAAGAAAGCCGTGTTCCGGAACAAGTGGTTCATCCTTTCCCTTGTGTTGGGCATCCTGCTCCGCTTTGCCGGATTTACGGGAACGGCCAACTTTCTGCTGCTGATGGCGCTGTTGATGATCTTCAACAGTTATGTGCTCAATGATGTCATCCACGCCTTCCAGCACAAACTATTGCCGAGGCTGATGGACAACTACGAGAAAATGCTGCGCTGGGTGCTCAAGGGCTGGCGACCCGTATGGATGCTGGTGCTGCTCTTCCTGCTCTTCCCGATTTCCATCATGCTGCTGATTGTCCGGGGCAACAAAGCCACGTTTTTCCCCAGCGGCGATCCACGGTTCATTTATGTGTATCTGAAGATGCCTGTTGGCACCAACATCAAACATACCGACAGCATCACGCGGCTGCTCGAACAGCGGGTTTACAAGGTGCTGGGCAGCGAACAACCGGGCGCGCCGGGTAGCATCTGCGAAAGCGTGATTGCCAATGTGGCCGTAAGCGCCAACAATCCGCGCGACAACAACCGGAGCGTGCAGCCCAATCTGGGCCGCATCCAGGTTTCATTCGTAGAATTCGAGCAGCGGCATGGAAAATCGACCAAGGCCTATCTCGACAAGATCCGCGAACAGGCAAGCGGTATTCCCGGTGCCAGCATTGAAGTGACGCAGGAGGACAGCGGACCACCGACTGAACCGCCTGTGAACATTGAAGTTGTGGGCGATCGCTATGAGGAAATTGCTGCTACCGCCAAAAAGCTGCTGAATTACCTCGACACCAATGCGGTGTACGGCATTGAAAATCTTCGGATGGATGTGGATCTGAATAGTCCGGAAATCAGCATCAATGTCGACCGCCAGCGTGCAATGATGGAGGGATTGACTACGGGACAGATCGGTATGGAAGTGCGGACGGCCGTTTTCGGAAAAGAAATCGGCAAGCTGAAAGACGGGGAAGACGAATATAAGATCCAGCTCCGCTACCAGGACATCATGCGGCAGAACATCACCGACATCATGAACATGCGCATCACGTTCATGGATATGAACACGATGATGATCAAGTCGATTCCGCTGGGTTCGGTAGCCACGGTTGACTATACCAGCGCCTCGGGAGGCATCCGCCGTAAAAACACCAAGCGCACCATACAACTGCAAAGCAATGTACTTGAGCCTTCCATGACGGCACGGGTCAACCGCGAACTCAAAGACAAGATTGCCGACTTCCAGTCGAAAACACAACTGCCTTCCGATGTATTCATCCGGCAGACCGGACAGGGGGAGCAGGAAGCCGAAACCTCAGCCTTTCTGGGCCGTGCACTGATGATTGCCCTGGGCATGATCTTCCTGATTCTCGTGTTGCAGTTCAATTCCATCAGCAAGCCCTTCATCGTGCTTACCGAAATTTTCTTTTCCATCATCGGGGTATTGCTGGGTTATGCGCTTACTGGTATGACCATTGCCAGCATCATGCTGGGCGTGGGTATCGTGGGTCTTGCCGGAATCGTAATCAAGAACGGCATCCTGCTGATTGAATTCACCGATGAGTTGCGCGGACGCGGAATGCGCACCCGAGAAGCCGCCATACAAGCAGGCCGTATCCGTATCATTCCGGTATTGCTGACGGCGGTAGCCACCATGCTCGGACTCTTGCCGCTGGCGGTAGGGTTCAACATCAATTTCGTATCGATGTTCCAGGAACTGGACCCCAAGATTTTCATCGGGGGCGATAGTGTGGTATTCTGGGGACCGCTGAGCTGGACAATTATCTTCGGACTGATCTTCGCGTTCTTCCTGACCTTGATGATGGTGCCCAGCATGTACCTGATTGCTGAAAGGCTCAGACGACCGATGGAATCCTTTTACGGAACACGCTTCATCGGGCTGCTCGGGTTTACCGGCCCCCTGTTCTTCCTTTTCGTGGGCATCATGTATGCCGTACGCCGGCTGCAGGGAAAACGGGTATGGAACGGTACAATGAAACCGGTAAGAAACTGATTGAGGATATCTGCCTGATGCGCTGAAAAACTCAGCGAAGCATTGCATTATACCGGAAGCGGCGGTACTTCGATTGCGAGAAGGGTGCATCGCTCCGATGCGGTAACCGTAAAGCGATCTGTCTGGCTGATTCCTGCTGCATCCCTGCGTTGCAATGCCCGGCCATCGATTTCAGCAGCACCTTCGACCACCACCATAAAAACAAGATTACCCGGGAAGCCGTTCACATAGTCCAGTGATGTTCCCGCATCAAGGTCGGCCATCGAAAAACGGGCGTCCTGGTTGATGTCGAGCGCATCATCTCCGGGAAGTGGCGATACCAGCACCTGCCAGCGGTTGACACGACCTGAAGGATCGAAGTTGCGCTGATCGTAGCGCGGTTTGATGTTGCGGATTTTCGGAAAGACCCAGATCTGGAAAAGCGTCACCGGTTCGGTAGCGGATGCGTTGGCCTCAGAGTGGCGGATGCCGCTGCCGGCGCTCATGATCTGCACATCGCCCGAACGGATGATGCCCTTGCCCCCGGTGCTGTCGGCATGCGCGATGGCTCCCGAAAGCGGGATGGTGACAATCTCCATATTGTCGTGCGGATGTTCGGGAAACATGCCGCCGCCGCCGATGAAATCGTCGTTCAATACCCGCAGCAGTCCGAAATGTACACGACGGGGATTGTGGTACTGGCTGAAACTGAAGTAGTAATTGGGTTTGAGCCATCCGTAATCGGCCGTGCCGCGCTCGGCGGCTTTGAACAATTCAATGGTCATGACAACAAGTTGGGTTGGTTGGGTCAATTCAGCACAGCCGTACTTTCATAAGCGCCGGTGTCCACATATTCGGCAGGGGCATCATCGTTGTATTCGACGATGAAATTGTTGCGGCCTTCGCCGGTGATGATGCTCATGAAGCGGTCCTTGACCAGCTCCAGCATGCAGAGGAAAATGAAGATGGCATGGATGCGGTCTTCGCAGATATCGAACAGGCGCTCGAATGAAACGGTCTTTTCGGTCTTGCAGGTGTTGAGCAGGTACTCGCGGCTTTCCTCCATCGTATAGTTGTAGCGCACCACCGTATGCACGGGCCGGTTGTTGCGCTGCTGCACTTTAAGCAATACCTTTTCGAACGCCTTCATCAGCTTGAACACCGTAATGGTATGGATTTCAGATCCTTCGCCGGCCTCTTCACCGATGCGCGACAGTTCCGAAATCACATTGCCGCGGCGGAACATCATCTGGCGCTCCTGCTCCATGATCGCGAGCTGCTGCGAAGCCTCCTTGAATTTCTTGTACTCCAGGATCTTGTCGATCAGCTCCTGACGCGGATCGATCTCGTTGCCATGCTCATCGAGTTCCTTGCGGGGAATCAGCATCTTGGCCTTGATGCGCATAAGCGTGCTGATGAACAGGATGAATTCGCTGCTGAGTTCGATATTGAGTTTTTCGGACTGGTGGATGAATTCCAGGAAATCGTTGGTGAGCTTGGTGATGGGAATGTTATAGATGTCCAGCTCATCGCGTTCAATGAAAAACAACAGCAGGTCGAAGGGTCCCTCGAACTGGTCGATCTTGATCTGGTAGGAAGCGGATTGCATGACGGGCAGGTATAAGGTAAAAAAATCCCCCCGAAACCTCGGGGGGAACAAATTTAATCGTTCTTGCGGCAGAATTACCAGCGGTAACCGAATCCGATACCGAATGTGGATAACACCTGCAGACCCAGAGCGCTGGTGGGGCGCTCGGGATTCTTCACATCGTCATCATACAGCATATCGAGGTTGTACGACACATTGAAGTATTTACCCAGCCTGAATTTGAACTGGTTGGTCATGAACATGTCGATATTGCCGGCGTTTTGAAGGTAGTTGCTGTACAGGTCGAGTTTACCGTAGTAGGCCACATTCTTGAAGATGTTCCTTTTGGCGGTAGCGGTTACAAATGCACCAACCTCGCCGCGGATGCCTTTGGCGGGATCAACACCATAGAGGGTGGCAAGCGGAGTTTCGGGTTTGCCATTGAAGATTCCCCCCTGGGCGGCATAGCTGTACGGACCGTTGGTAACAAAGGTCAAACGGGTGGAGAGCGGAGAACCGAAAAGCGAGAACCAGTCGTTGGGCCTCCAGTCGACGCCGGGTGCCAGAATCAAATAGGCCGGAGCGAAGAAGCCGGAATTGCGCCTTCTTTCTGTAGTGCCCATATAATCATACTCATAACCTGATGTGAGCTGGGTACGCAACTGGCCAAAGAAGGAAACACTTACTTTGTTCCAGTTCTTGGGGCGGTAGCCGTATTTCGAGTACAATTCAAAACGATCGTTGATTTTCCGGAGACCAAGACTGGTTGTGTTCAGGATGCCGTAGTTGATATCCAGCATATTGTCCCAGTACTTTCGGCCCCACTTCCTGTTGGCGAAGGCATTGAGGGTACCGGCTACGGAAAGGGAGAACCGCTCGCTACCGGCGGCAATCCAGTTGCTGTTGCCGATCTGGTTCAGTGTCATATTCACGGCTGCTCCGCGGATCCAGCCGTTCTTATTGGGTTTGTAGGAGGTGTCGATTTTCTGCGTAGTGGTTGCGGCCGACTGGATGCTCTTGATGGCAGCGTCCTGTGCCGAGGTGTACAACATAATCAGGGATAAAACCGCAATACTTAAAATTCTTTTCATGTGTTCGATGAGTTTGGTTTGATAGTTCGGTAAACAGGCATCGGTGCCGGAATGCAGGATGATGCCCGTTTGATGAAGCCGTGCGAAAGTAAAGCATATTTTCAACATTTTTCCCCCGCCTCCTATTTTTCGGCATTCCGCTTCAAATTGCCTTGTTCCTCTGTTTACTACATATATAATCGGGCTTCCCGACAGGGCTGAATCCGGGCTTATACCGATCGGATATCTGTAACGTACCAATATCATTGGCCCAAACAGCTATCCAATCGGCATTATACGGGGAAATTTTTGGGCTACAAGTAGCGTCACTTTCGTATTAAATCGGAGTTTTTCTTCTGCCCGATTAAACGCACCTTTACCCGATGAACCGGAATGTTGTCAACTGGCTGCTTTTCCTGCTGCTCTCCCTGATCTGGGGAAGTAGTTTCATTCTGATGAAAATAGGAATGGACAACGGGCTGAACCCCTTTCAGGTGGCTTCTCTCCGTATCGTCAGTGCCGGGCTGCTGCTCCTGCCCGTTTGCCTGGCACATTTCCGGAGCATTCCGTTCAAAAAGCTACCTTTCGTACTGGCCTCCGGAAGCCTGGGCAGCCTGTTTCCGGCCTTTTTGTTTTGCATTGCCGAAACAAAAATCGATAGTTCGCTGGCGGGCACCCTCAATGCGCTTACACCGGTATTCGTTCTGCTGAATGCGGCTGTTTTTTTCGGCATCCGCACGCCGGCCAACAAGGTTGCCGGCATCCTCATTGCCTTTATAGGTAGCCTGCTGCTTTTATTTGCCAAGGGACATTTCGGGGTAAACGGACACCTGCTTTATGTAGTGCCGGTGCTGCTCGCCACATTTTGTTACGGCTTCAATGTCAATATGGTATCCAAACACCTGAGTGGCATTCCCGCCCTGCACATTGCCGCGGTATCCCTGGTGCTCAACGCCATTCCGGCCCTGGTGGTGCTGGCATTAACCGGGTTCTTCCGGCTGCCCTTTGCAGAACCTCAAATTCTTAAAGCTGTCGGAGCCTCCTTCCTGCTCGGAATTGGCGGAACCGCACTGGCCACCATCTTTTTTTACATGCTGATGAAAAGGGCCGGAAACATTTTTGCCAGCCTGGTCACCTACGGCATTCCCTTTGTGGCCACCGGATGGGGAATTGTATTCGGGGAGGGGGTGACGGGTAAACAGATGATCTGCCTCTTGATTATCCTGAGCGGGGTGTTTCTGGTGAATTATTCCCCGGCAAAAAAAGGAATACCTGCTGTCGGTTCCCTTTCTGAATAAAAAAACCCGCCGGATGGCGGGAAAAAAAATAAACAAGTCAGTTTTGGCAAAGCCTGAAGTGGTTCGTCACTTGCAGACTTGTACATGACCGCGCTTGTGCCGGAAGCGCTGCACCCCAAACGAATATTTATTTTAATTATTAGATTTTATGCCATCACGTACACCTGAACTTCTGAGGGGTATGTATTGGTACCGGATTGACCGAATCAGCCTACGGAATAGTAACTTGCAGCGTATTCATTATGTGGAGCGTCTGCAAAAAAGAATGGCAACAGTTTTTCAGCAACCTTTCGGGGTATATCGCCATCATATTGTTCCTGCTGCTGACCGGACTCTTTCTTTTTGTGCTGAAAGACAGCAATATCTTCGATTACGGCTATGCCACCCTTGACCGTTTTTTTGAACTGGCGCCCTGGGTGCTGATTTTTCTGGTCCCCGCCATTACCATGCGCGCATTTTCCGACGAGTTCCGAACCGGCACTTTCGAATTGCTGCAAACCCGCCCGCTCAGCAGCCGCGATATTGTTCTGGGAAAATACCTGGCTACCCTGCTGGTCTTGCTGGTGGTCATCATCCCCACGCTGATTTATGTAATCACCATCCGCCAGCTGAGCGCCACAGGCTCTATCGATGCAGGCGGAATTGCAGGAAGCTATATCGGACTTTTTTTCCTTTCGGCGGTTTTCGCTGCCATCGGCATCTGTTGCAGCAGCCTTACCGCCAATGCGGTCATCGCCTTTCTGGTAGCGGCATTCATCTGCCTGCTAGCCTATTTCGGCTTTGGCGCCCTGGGAAAGCTGCCGGTTTTCCGGGGCGGAGCAGATTATTATCTAGATATGCTGGGCATCAGTTTTCATTATGAAAGCATGAGTCGGGGATTGCTCGACAGCCGCGACATTGTTTATTTTCTCAGCCTGATTTTTCTGGGACTCTTCATCACGATACAAAACCTACAGAAACGATAATTCTACCGGATGCCCGGAAACCCACGATAAAAACCATGCCGCGTATCAATAACAAAGCCTCCCTGCTGATGGTGCTTCCGCTGATTGCGGGCATCAACTGGCTGGCTTCCCGTTATCATACGGCAATCGATTTCACTGCCGAAAAACGGTTTACCCTTTCCGCCTCCACCAAAAAACTGCTGCGCAATCTCGATGCTCCCGTAGAAATTGATGTGTTACTGGCCGGTGATATCCGTTCGGAGTTCAAAAAGCTGGCAAGCAGCACCACCGAACTGTTGCAGAACTTCAGGAATTACGGCGGTAAAAAAATCCGCTTCCGCTTTGAGATTCCCGGAGAAGGCCTCCCCGATTCACTGAAAGCAGGGGTGTACGATTCCTTGATAAACATGGGGCTGCGCCCTACCAACCAGCAGGTGCAAGTGAAGGAAGGTGAAGGAAAAAACCAGCGGCAGATTTTTCCGGGAGCCGTACTCACTTATGGCGACCGTCAGGTGGCGGTGGATCTGCTGCAGGGACAGGTGCAAAAAAATGTGTTCAGTTCCGACAATCTGCTCGACAAGCAATCGCTCAACAGTGCCGAAGCCTTACTCGAATACAAATTCGCGCATGCCATACAACAGCTGACTCAAAAGGAAATACCCGTGGTGGCTTATGCTTACGGGAATGGTGAGCCGCCCTACGGTTTTCCACCGGTGAACAGTTTGTTCGAAACACTGGGGCGCAATTTCATCATCGACACCTTCAACCTGCAGGAAAATCCCTTCATCGATACCGGCTATGCGGCTGTGGTTATCGTGAAACCGGACCGGCCATTTTCCGACGACGACAAGTTCAAGCTCGACCAGTATGTAATGAACGGGGGCCGCTTGTTTTTCCTGGTCGATATGCTTTATGCCGAACGCGACAGCCTTGAGCAAAGCGAACTCACGGCATATGCCCGCGACCTGCAGCTCAACGACCTGCTGTTCCGTTACGGCGTGCGCATCAAAACCGATTTGCTGGCCGACAAGCACTGCGACATGATTCCTGTGGAAGTGGGAAGCATCGGCGGAAACCCGCAGCGGCAGCTGCTTCCCTGGCCCTATGCCCCCTTGCTGCAACCGGGCTCCGACCATCCGATCGTAAAAAACCAGGCCGATGTGCTGGCGCAGTTCGCCAATCCGGTGGAACTGGTCAACGAAGGCATGGGTGATGTGCGCAAAACCGTTTTGCTTGCCTCCTCGTCCAATGCGAATGTGCTGCCCACACCTGCGCGCGTTACGCTCAACGACCTGCAGACCGAAGAAGACATCCGGCGCTACAACAAGAAAAATGTTCCCGTAGCCGTGCTGCTTGAAGGAACATTCAGCTCACTGTTTGCCAACCGAACCAGTGAGTCCCAGTTGGCCATGCTCAAATCGGTCAACATGCCTTTGCAGAAAACTTCGGTATTCCCCGGGAAGGTCATAGTAGCCGGTGATGCCGACCTGGTCATCAACCAGATTTCCGAGCAGATCGGTCCCCTGCCCATGGGCGCAAACAAGTACACGAAACTGCAGTATGCCAACAAGGATTTCTTTTTGAATTGTGTGGAATACCTGGCCAACCCCAACAATATTCTCGACGCCCGGGCCAAGGACTATACCCTGCGCCTGCTCGATCAGGAGAAAGTGACACGACAGGGAAACCTGTGGCGCTGGATCAACCTGCTGGTACCGGTAGCCCTGGTGCTGTTGTTTGCAGCGGTGTTCCAGTGGCAGCGCAGGAACAGATACACCCGATAAGAACCGGAACCCGAACCAACCCATGGAAAAATCAACCCTCATTTATCTGACCTTCATGATTCTGGTTCCGCTGGCCCTGGTATTCGACCTGGGCTTGCTCAGCCGGAAAAACAAAGTGGTGGGGTTCAGCGCGGCCATCAAGCAAACCCTTTTCTGGGTGGCCCTTTCCATGGGCTTCTGCCTCTTCATCTGGTACGAGAACGATGGAGGCAACGGAACGGAAGACGCTCTTGCATTTCTTTCAGCCTATTTGCTCGAATGGTCGCTTTCGGTAGACAACATCTTCGTGTTCATCATCATCTTCTCATTTTTCCGGGTGAAGGAACAGTATTATTCCCGGGTGCTGCTGTTGGGAATCTTGATGGCGATTTTTTTCCGGATCCTGTTCATAGCCCTGGGCACCGAACTGGTGGAGCGGTTCAGCTGGATCATGTACCTGTTCGGCATCTTTCTGGTGTACACCGGCATCAAGCTCTTCAGCAAGAGCGAGGAGGCCGAATTCAATCCCGAACAAAACAGCGTGTACCGCTTCATGAAAAAATTCATGCGCACCACCGGCGACGATGGTCACGGTCGGTTCATCGTGGTACGCCACAACAAAGCCTATTTCACCCAGCTGAGCATGGTGGTGGTGATGCTGGGGCTAATCGACATCCTCTTCGCCATCGATTCCATTCCTGCCGTATTTTCCATCATTCCCGATCCCGAGAAAAAACTGCTTATCTACTCCTCGAATATTTTTGCCGTGCTGGGATTGCGCAGCATGTTCTTCCTGCTACGCGGCGCCGCCAGCAAATTCGATTTCCTGCAGCAGGGCATCGCCGTGGTGCTGGTGCTGATCGGGTTGAAGATGCTCGCTGCCCGATGGGTGCATGTGCCGGTATGGGTCTTCCTGCCGCTGATCGTGCTCTGCATCGGCGGCTCGGTATGGTATTCAATCTATCATAAACGGAAAGGGGCTCCGGCCGATCTGATGCGCTGATTGCCTTTGCAGTATGCAGTACACCTTAACCGCCATAGCGAAAATCACCGGAGGCCGACTGCTTCGTCGTGTACCCGACAAGGTAATCCTGCATCTGCTCACCGACAGCCGAAGGTTGCTGTTTCCAGAATCCACCCTCTTCTTCGCCCTCCCCGGTCCTGTGCGAAACGGTACTGAATATATCGCCGAACTCTATGAGAAGGGGGTACGCTCTTTCGTTGTTGATACAAGATTCACCCTGCGTAAAGACTACTGTCCCGAAGCGGGTTTCATACGTGTAACCCATGTGCTTCGCGCCCTGCAGCGTCTTGCCGCCCACCACCGCAGGCAATTCAATTATCCGGTTATCGGTATTACGGGCAGCAACGGTAAAACCATCGTGAAGGAATGGCTCTATCAGTTGCTGCACGAACAATTCGATGTCGTTCGCAGCCCAAAAAGCTACAACTCGCAGCTGGGTGTACCGCTAAGCGTATGGGCCATGCAGCCGCAGCATCAGCTCGGAATTTTTGAAGCCGGCATTTCACAAACGGGCGAAATGCGGCATCTGCAGACTGTCATCCGTCCCGATACCGGCATCTTCACCACCATCGGCGATGCACATAACGAAGGCTTCAAAAACCGGAAGGAGAAGATCCGGGAAAAACTGCGGCTCTTTTCGGGCAGCCGTTTTTTGATTTATAATTCCGACAATGCTGAAATCGATACCGAAGTGCGCAGTTTCGCTGTTCAACAGAAAGGACGGTTGAGTTTGCTTGGTTGGGGCCATGGTGAAAAAGCGGCATTGCAATTGCTTTCGGTGAAAAAAAACGGAACGCAAACCGAGGTCCGTATAAGGCAACATCCTTCACCGGGATTTTCCTGTGCGCGTGCCCGCAGCTTCCGCATTGGCATTCCCTTTTCCGATGCCGCTTCGGTTGAAAATGCGTTGCATACCGTATGTACCCTGTTGCATCTGGGCGTTGAGCCTTCCGTGATTGACCAACGCATGCAGGAACTGCGGCCACTGGCTATGCGGCTGGAACTCAAAAAAGGCCTGAACAACTGCTCGGTCATCAACGACAGTTACAGTGCCGACCTGTATTCGCTGACTATTGCGCTCGACTTCATGCAGCAGCAGAAACAACATCCTTCCTTCACCGTCATCCTCAGCGATTTCCGTCAATCGGGCAAAACTCCGGCTGCCCTGTACCGGCAGATCGCTTCCGTACTTCAGGGTAAAAAAATCAACCGGCTTATTGGTGTAGGTCCCGAACTATCCGCACACCGCGAGCTCTTTGCCGCAATACCGCACACTGTATTTTTTCCGGCTACGGCCGATTTGCGCGAAGCACTGCCCGCACTCAACTTCCACCGCGAAACCATCCTGCTCAAAGGTGCGCGGGTGTTCGGCTTCGAACAGATTGGAAGATTACTGGAAGAGAAGGCACATCAGACCGTTCTGGAAATCGACCTGAATGCGCTTGCCCATAACCTGCGCCAGTTCCGGCAGATGCTGAGGCCCGGCGTGAAAACCATGGTGATGGTGAAAGCCTTCGGCTATGGCAGTGGCAGTTTCGAAATTGCGAACCTGCTGCAGTTCCATAAAACCGATTATCTCGCCGTGGCCTATACCGACGAAGGTGTCGAACTGCGCAAAGCGGGCATCCGGCTTCCGGTGATGGTGATGAGTCCCGATGAGGCTTCCTTCGAACTGCTTGTCGAGCATCAGCTTGAGCCCGAACTTTTTTCTTTCGTCGGGCTGAACCGTTTTGCCGGATTCCTGCAGCAGATGGGCATCAGCCATTATCCCGTGCATATCAAGATCGATACGGGCATGCACCGGCTGGGGTTTTTACCTGAAGAAATTCCACAGCTCGGCGCCTTACTGGCAAAACATGCCTGCATGCAGGTGCGCTCGGCCTTCACCCATCTGGTGGCAAGTGGCGATCCGGCCATGGATAAATTTACGATGCGGCAGTCGGATCGATTTGATACGGCATGTAACCTGTTGGAACAAACCCTTGGCTATTCCTTCATCCGGCATCTGGCCAACTCATCAGCCATACACCGCCACCCTTCCCTGCAGGCCGATATGGTCAGGCTGGGCATCGGACTCTACGGATGTGGTGATGATCCGTTGATACAGCGGAAACTGAAAAATGTGACAACGCTGAAAACCACCATCGCACAGATCAAGCATGTGTCTGCCGGCGATACGATCGGTTACGGTCGAAACGGCAAGGTGTTGCGAAATTCGGTGATTGCTACTGTTCGTATCGGCTATGCCGACGGCTATTCGCGAAGATTGGGCAACGGAATCGGATCCATGCTGGTGAACGGTAGGCGTGCGCCGGTCGTAGGGCATGTGTGTATGGATATGACCATGCTCGACATCACCGGCATCGACGCTGCAGAAGGCGATGACGTGATTGTATTTGGCGAGCGGTTGCCGGTTCGAGAAGTGGCGGACTGGTGCGGTACGATTCCTTACGAAATACTCACCGGCGTATCGCAGCGGGTAAGGCGCGTATACTTTGAGGAGTGAACTGCGTAATAATTCTGTTAATCCTGCTTCCTGAACTATCCGAAGCACACAATGGCACAGGAATTGAATCCGAAAACTATGTATACCCGACTAATACAGCAATGCATGCCGATTCGAATTTCTTCTTACGGTTCCGATAGAACAGCCCTTGTCCGCATCCTCATGGCCTTTTTGATTGCAGGCGTCTTCTGTGGATTCTCCCTTCCGGGAAAGCATCCGGGCAAACGCAGCAAAACGCTGCGTCATTCCGCAACCATAAAAAACGGCCGTACCGACAGTTCCGCCAATCCCTATTACATCATCATCAAAAAAAGCGAGTACGAGCTGAAGGTCTATGATGAAGAAGGCTGGTATGCGACCTATCCGATCGTATTCGGCAGCAAGGATCTGGGCGACAAAATGTATGAAGGCGACCGGCGTACGCCCAACGGCAAGTTCAAGGTATTGTTGAAAAAAATGCATCCCAAGTGGGGCCCCGAACTCCTGCTTGATTATCCCACTCCCGAACAGGTGCAGCGCTTCAACGAGCGCAAGAAAAAAGGGCTGGTGCCCGGCAAGGCCCGGATCGGCAACGGCATTGCCATTCACGGGACGCGGCCCGAAGAGGAGTGGACGGTGGACAACAACTACAACTGGACCGACGGATGTGTTTCGGTCAAGTATACCGAAATGAAGGATCTGTTCAGTTATATTCCGGTGGGTACTCCGGTGACGATTCTGCCCTGAATCGAATGGGCTCGTTGGATCAGTGGTCAGTAGGAACACCATCCACGGTTGTAAAATTATCTTCTGTTAATTCTTTACCTTCGATGGCATAAGCATAATAATGGACAGGTTGGCCGCATATTCAAACATCATCTCCAAACTTTGTCATACGCACAAGGTTAGGCGATTATATGCCTTTGGTTCGGTTTTGACCGATAATTTCCGAGAAGACAGTGATATCGATCTGATTGTGGATTTCGCCAATGTTGCATTGGAAGATTATGCGGACAATTATTTTGACCTGAAATTTTCACTGCAGGATATTCTAAAAAGACCTGTGGATTTATTGGAAGAACGTGCAATAAAGAATCCATATTTCAAGGAGGCAGTTACGCAACAAAGACAACTTATTTATGGACAATGAAATAAAATCCTGTCTTTACGATGTCCTGAATGCGATTGCTGAAATTGAAAGTTTCTTTGGTGATGCTCCGAAGCTTTTTGAACACTATCAAAATGACCTGCGAACAAAAAGAGCTGTATAAAGAAATATTGAAATTATCGGGGAGGCACTGTCCCGGATTTTGAAAAATGACGAAACGATTGCGATTACCCATTCACGAAAAATCGTAGATACAAGAAATCGTATAATACACGGATATGACACCGTGTCCGATGTAGTAATCTGGGGAATTGTCATTCGTCACATTCCGGTACTACAAAAAGAAGTTGAACAACTATTGGGCGAATAAACGGGCGCCGTTTTTTGACTCATTTACCAAGAAACGAATTAGAGGAATGGGCTCAGTAGCTCAGTTCGCACAGGCATAACGCATGAACGCATGGGGATCGATGGAAAAGAAATAATCCAGCGGTTCGGGGAACTCGCCCATTTCCATGGTGAAATAATTATCCGACTCACGGATCTGCCACATGAACAGTTCGGCAGGGTTACGTGAAAGTACGAAGACCTCTGGCAGCATTTCCTTCAGTAATCCATTCCAGCAAGCCTCTTTCAGCTGTTCGGTCGTGGCTTTGCCTTCGTTGTCGGTATTTTTTTTGAGGTTGCCCTGACGCCCTGCAAACCGGGTGCCGGTAACCAGCAGCACTTCCTGCTGGATGTTATGCGTTTTCATGACCAGATGGGTTGGTTACGGATCTATGACATACTAAACGACCTGATTGACTAAATAGTATGCCTAATTTTCTGTTAAACCCGGCCAAAACAGGATGCACATCATACACTGCAATGAAAGATTTCATGCATAACGTATTGTATGACAATGGAAGGAAACGCCTATTCCGTTTCCAGATCGAAGAGGCGAAGTTGTTTTGCGATACTTCTTCCGGTATTGGACGGTATGGAATTGGCGGAAGCTATTCCGTTGGAAACAAGATGCAGTTCGGAGGCGGCATAACGCCCGGCAACGGCCACCTGTACATTACCCGCATTTGGCCTGAAAAGTTCCAGCGCCCGATCGGGACTGTTGTTTTCAGCCGAGAGATGGCCGAGCAGCAGCAGGGAGAGGTGCGGTGAACGGTGGTTGGAAAAAAGTTCCAGCGCTTCCAGGTTCGACAAATGTCCGCTTCCGCCGCTGATGCGGTTTTTCAGCACGGCCGGATAAGGACCATCGCGCAACATATCGGGGTCGTAATTGCTTTCCAGAATGGCGGCATGGCATTCACTGAAGCGGCGTTTCACTTCAGCACATATCCTGCCGATATCGGTGAATACGCCGGCTGTGATCTGCCCGTGACGGATGAGGAAACTGACCGGATCGGCCGCATCATGGGTTTTGGAAAAAGGCAATACCTCAAGCGTTCCGAGTTGTACAGGCTCACCGGCTCTAAGTGTAATCACCTGCTGCCGCCGAAGACGGAGTTTGATGGCCGATCGTGTTTTCTCGTTGATATAAACCGGGACGTCCAGGGTTGCGGAAAGACTTGCCAGTCCGCGGATATGGTCGGTATGTTCATGCGAAATGAAAATGCCGCGAAGCAGACCGGTCGAAATACCCAGATGCTTCATACGCCGTAGGGTTTCCGCAGCATTGAGCCCTGCGTCTACCAGTACCGCGTCGGTTGAGGAACCGATATAATAGCAATTGCCGTTGCTGCCTGAATTGAGTGAAGCGAGTGATAAGCCCATATCCGCCATGCCGTTGCCGGTAATCATGTTTTGGTTTCTGATGAAGGTTGCGGTCCGATTCGATTTCCGCATTGCGTGCAGATCAATCCCTTGTTTTCGCTTACGTGTGCCGGAAAACTCAACAGCGATACCGCCGTTTCAAGAAGCGCATCGGGCTCAATTTCCGAAACGGAGGCAAGCGCGCCGCCGCAATCGGAGCATACTGCTGCCGGTGCGGTTCGGGTATCATATTGGCGGAGCAGGGCGATGGCGGTTTCCCATTGTTCTTCGGGCACCATCAGCTTGATTCCGCCGATGGCATTGCTCAGCAGGGGATCGATGGTGACGGTATTCTCATCCATCAGGTATGATTCCACCCCGTCGCTCTGCAACCGAGTGAGCAGGATGTTGGCCGGAAAGAAATTATCGAAGGAGCGGAGCAACCGTAAGGGCATCTGCGAAGTATTGGAATGATGATCTGTGAAAATCCGATAGCAATTTAATCCTTGCCGTCGATGATGATGGGGGCACCGTCCTTACCCATCACAATCACCTTGGCATTGCTGCTCAGGCTTAGTTCCTTCAACGCCTTGATCTGTTCATAACGCAATTGCTGCTCGGTAAGACCGGTGTTGATGATTTTCTGGTAATCGGCGATGCCCTGCGCTTCCACCCGTTTGCGCTCGGCTTCTTGTTTTTCTTTGAGCAGCACGAATTCCATCTTCTTCGCATCCTGCTCCGCATTGATTTTCGATTCGATGGAGGCTTTGACCGAATTGGGCAGGGTGATGTTGCGCACCAGCAGCTGCTCGAGCAGGAGTCCGCGTTTTTTAAAATCCTCCTCTATTGTCCTGTAAATCCGCTGTTGGAATTCATCGCGGCGAGTACTGAAAAGGTCCACAGCCTGATAGTAAACGGCGTTGTCGCGGATCTTGGTCCGGGTGATGGGCCGTACGATCTTGTCGCGGTAATCTTCTCCGGTTTCTTTGAGCAGTTTCGGTGCATCATTGGCCACCACACGGTACAGCACCGTAAGATCGATGGTCACTTCCAGCCCGTCGCTTGCCAGTACCCGGATGGCATCGTCTCCCGACTTGTTGCCCTCGTCGTGTATGCCGCTCATGGTGTAGTTCTGCGTCTTGATATCCAGCCTCCTGATGTCCAGCAGCGGATTGACCACATGCAGTCCGCTGTTGAGCACATCGGGCTGCACGCTGCCGAACAGCACTTTCACGCCCACTTCGCCGGCATCGATCTGTTTTACACAGGCAGTGAGCACTCCGATGAGCATCAATCCGAGACCGATCAACCGTACTGGCCTGGCTCGTGAAGAAGCGGTGGGATTGGACTTCTGGAGTACGCCGGAAACGATAAGGGCAACCACGCCCAGAATGATAAAGAGCATGATGAATCAGTTTAAGGGTGGGCGGGGAACCTGTTGCGGCAAAGACGCTGCAGGTCAGTTATTGAGCATAAGGGGCATCACCAGCATCAGCAACTCTTCGTTTTCCTCACCTGATGCGGGTCTTACGATGCCTGCCTTGGTGGAATTGCTGAGTTCGATGACCACTTCGGGAGATTCGGCCGCATTGAGCATTTCAATGAGCAGGCGGGCGTTGAAGGCGATCTGCATGTCTTCGCCGTCGAACTGGCAGGCCATGCGCTCGTTGCCTTCAAAGCTGAGATCCACATCCTGTGCGGTCAGCTGCAGTTCGCTGCCGGTGATGGTGAGCGCCACCTGGCTGGTGCTTTTGTTGCTGAACACATTGACGCGGCGGAGCGCATTCTGGAAATCGGTCCGGTTCAGGGTAAGCTTGTAGGGATTGTCTTTCGGAATCACAACGCGGTAGTCGGGGAAGCGGGCATCAATCAGCCGGCAAACCATTTCAACACTGCCGTGCTTCACAAACAGATGGTTCTCGTTGTAAGAAACTTCGAGCATCTCATCCGATACGGGCAACACATTCTTCAGCAGGTTCAGCGGCTTTTTCGGCACGATGAAACTGTCCTTCTGCGGGCAGGAAACATCCGTACGCTTGTACTTCATAAGCCGGTGGGCATCGGTGGCCACACAGGTGAGGCTTTTCTTTTCGAGTTCGAAAAACACGCCCATCATGGCGGGACGCAGATCGTCGTTGCTGACGGCGATAATGCATTTGTTGATGGCGGTGACCAGCGCCGAAGACGTGATGGAAAACTTGTTGGCATTGTCGGCCACGGGTTCCTTCGGGAAATTGTCGGGATTCTCCCCCATCACCTTGTATTTGCCCTGGTCGCTGGTGATTTCAACAGCGAAGTTGGAATCGATATTGAAACTGAGGGGTTGTTCGGGAATGTTCTTGAGGGAATCCATTAGTATTTTGGCCGGAATGCAGACGCGGCCGCTGTTCTTGGCTTCCACATCCACCTGCACTTTCATCACGGTTTCGAGGTCGGTAGCCACAACGGTCAGCCGGTTCTTATCGATATCGAAGAGGAAATCTTCAAGGATGGGCAGCACGGTGTTGGTGCTGATGACGCCGTTGATTTGCAGCAGTTGTTTCAACAGGGCGGAAGACGACACAATGAACTTCATGATTAAGCAGGAGTTGGTTTGAATTCAAAGATAGTTGAATGCCCCTATCGGGCGAAACCTTGGGGAAAAAACGCAGACATTCCGGTGATGTCCGGGCTTCGGGATGGGGAAACCCGGAATACGCCCTCCGGGTTTCCCAAAAAACAGAAGGGCCATTCCCTATTTTTACGGCCTGTGAAATCCGAAAAACTCACACCCGGTTCGGCCCTGCAAAAACTGATGGTGTACTGCCGCTATCAGGAGCGCTGCCACAGCGAGGTCAGGGAGAAACTGGCCTCTTACGGCGTATTCGGAAAGGATGCCGATGCCATTACCGCCCGGCTTATCGAAGAAAATTTCCTCAATGAGGAACGGTTTGCCATACAGTTTGCCGGCGGTAAATTCCGTATCAAGAAATGGGGCCGGGAAAAGATTGAACATGCGCTGCGAACCAAGGGCATAAGTGCCTGGTGCATCAAGCGGGCCCTTCGGGAAATCGGCGATGAGGATTACGGGCAGACCTTTGAAAAGCTGGCCGTGCAGCATTGGAAACGCCTGAGTGCAACATGCACAGGGGCTGCACGGAAGCAGAAAATCTATACGGCCTTACGCAGCAGGGGATATGACAGTGCCCGGATCGGACGCTATGTGGATGAAATGGAAAAAGCGGAAAAAAAGAAAAGAACGGGCAAAAAAAAATCTTGAAACAATCGCTGGCACGGACGTTCAAGATTGTGAGGGGGGGACGGATCGGCTCAGGGTCCCCGGTCAGGAGGCGATGAAGTTCTTCAGGCGCTGAAAATCCCGCGACGAGCCGGATACGAACAGGCTGCCGATCAAATCGGAAATCTGCTCCGCCAAACGCGTGAAGAAATTGCCTTGGGTGTTGTTTGACATAGTATGTGGTTTTTCAGGACAAAAATAAAAGCGGCATCCGGCCTTGTTTCGCGTGGATTTGCCCTTTTTGCCGGGCAGGTATTTTCCGCAGGGTATTGCGGTTTTCCCGTAATCGCTGACAAATACCATAATCCTGAAACGGGTCGGACAACCATTTCCATGCATCCCGATAACGGAATATTTGGTTCTGTTATTGTTTTATTGAAGCAATACTTATTTATATTTACCCCGCTAAACTTTGAGGGCACAAACCCGTCAAAACTCCGGTATCAAATTCAGCCTTTCGCCTGCTTGAACGTTTATGACAACTAACCCGAATGCAACCGGTGAACCAGTCACCGGCCATGCTTTGTTTGTTGAGGCACGAAAAAAATCTTCCGACGGCCAGATGGGTGTTTTCGCCCGAACCGCTTTCCAGTCGGGAGCCCGGGTGCTCACCTTTTATCCGGAAAACATCTACACCGAGCCCTCGTGGGAAACCGTGCAGGTAGGCTTTCTCCACCATATCAGCCTGCAGCCGAAGCTGCTGCAATACACCAACCACAGTTGCGATCCCAATATTTTTTTCGACACAACCCTGATGCGGATTGTTGCGCTCAAGGATATTGCCGAAGGAGAGGAACTTTGCTTCTTTTATCCAGCCAACGAGTGGAAAATGCGCGAACCGTTCCAGTGCAATTGCGGTTCAGCGCACTGCCTCGGTGAAATCCGCGGTGCGGCCTATCTTCCTTCCGCTGTTGCGGCTAAATACCAACTCAATACCTTCATCTCCGAAAGAACCGCATGACACCAACCCTTGAGGTCCTGAAACAGGTTACCGATCTTCCGGTGAAAATATGGGTTCTTGCCCCCCACCTTGAAGGTGCCGACGCCAATATCGAATACTACTACGATTTTTCACAGAGCATTGCGGAGTACGAACAAACCTTTTCGGAACTGGGTATCGATTGGGTCTGGCAGCCCGTCACCATGGGCGATTATGAGGATATTCTCAATGCCATTCATGCTGAAAAAAAAGCGGGCAGGGTTTATCCGCTGGTCTTCAATATATGCGACGGCGATGAAATCAACGGAACCCCCGGCATTTCGGTGGTGAAGGGTTTGGTGGAACGGAAGTTACTGTTCACCGGCTCGGATGAATATTTCTACGGGATTACGACCTCCAAGATTCCCATGAAAAAGGCGTTTGACTGTTCCGGCGTTTCCACTCCGCCCTGGATGGAGCTGACCGAAGGCAAGTTTGATTCAAAGGCCGTTTTCAAAACCCTTTCGGCACCGGTTATGGTCAAGCCTTCGGTATCGGGAGGCAGCATGGGTATCGGTATCGACAATGTGGTGTACGATGAAGCGCAACTGCTGGCGCTTATGGGCAAGATGCGTTCGGGCTACCGCGACTGGGACCTGGCTTCCGGCGGACTGATTGCCGAATCCTTTATCACAGGTCCCGAATTCACCGTACTGATCGTAGGCGATTACGACCGGCCCCAAAGCGCCAGGGTCTATACCCCGGTACAGCGCGTCTTTCATCCTTCCCTTCCTGATGATCAGCAGTTCCTGAGCTTCGACCGGCTCTGGGAAATTTATGAGCAGGAAACGCCGATGCCCGATAACGGCAACTTCTACGAATACGAACGACCGGCTGAAGCATTAATTCCCGACATCTGCCGGCTCAGCTGGGAGGCCTTTGTATCGAACAAAGGGCGCGGTTATGCCCGGGTTGATGTGCGTCAGGATAAAAAAACCGGCAAACTGTATGTGCTGGAAGTGAATGCCCAGTGCGGCCTGAGCGAAGACGAGGATTTTACCTCCATAGGCGCCATCCTGCGCATCGGCGGGAATACGTATGCGCAACTGGTGGAACAAATCATTGGCAATGCCGCAGAGCGCTATCTGGCCACTGCCGGAGCCAGACGCCGCAGGCAGCTCGTGCGAAAAAGCTGAACCCGAACACGTCTCAATAACCAGTACTGAACCATGCACGCGGAAATGATTCAAGGGAATAAGCCCGGCGACCACGAAGCCTGTTCAGGCGCCATTCCGTGGAAAGGACTTCGCGTATGCGTACTGCAGCCCGATTATTCCACCACACAGGTCGATTACAAACATTACGATCCCGTGCGCAACCTTGCTCCCCTCCTGCCTGAGGCGCAGGTGGACCATGTGTTGCTGAACAAACTCACCACATACAAGCAACTGAAAACGCTGGCCCGCAGCCGCTATGATATTTATGTCAATCTCTGCGAGGGCTATCTGGAATGGGAGATTCCCTCCATCGATGTCATCCATTCGCTTGAAGCCTTGCAGCTGCCGTTCACGGGACCTTCGTCCATATTGTATGATCCTCCCAAATCGCTAATGAAATATGTGGCATTCAGCGAAGGGGTAAATACCCCCGCCTATGCGGTGGTAACCTGTTCCGAAGACCTCGGCAACCATTGTGCACACATGCGTTATCCGCTGTTTGTGAAGCCCGAAAAAGCGGGTGACAGTCTCGGAGTCGATGCATCAAGCCTGGTGCATAATCCTGCGGAGTTGCAAAGCCGCTCCGCCAAACTGCTGGAAGAATATGATACCCTGTTGGTGGAGGAATACATCGCCGGAAGGGAATTCACGATTCTGGTAGCCGCCAATGCCGGCCCCGAAGGAGGCATTACCGCCTACCGGCCGGTGGAATATATTTTTCCCGAAGGGTATTCATTCAAAACCTATGCGCTCAAGACCGCCGAGCTGCATCCCGATGCCAATGTGCCGGTTACCGATGAAGCGCTGGTTAACAGGCTTACCCGGGCGGCCGAGGGCATCTTCCGCGGGTTCAACGGGGTGGGGTATGGGCGACTCGATTTCAGGATGGACAATAAGGGTGAGCTTTATTTTCTGGAAATCAACTTTACCTGTTCGGTTTTTTACGAGGAAGGCTACGAGGGAAGCGCCGATTATATCCTCCGTTACGATGGTGCGGGGCCCCGGAATTTCCTCCGTCACATTATTACCGAAGGCATGTACCGTCATGCCGCGGCCCAAAAAACATATAAAATAAACGGGAATTCCATAGCCGGTTATGGGATTTACGCTACCCGGGAAATTCTCCCTAACGAAGTGATTTTCAAGGGAGAAGAAGCGTCCCAGCGCATTGTAACCCGGCGTTATGTGGAGCAGAAATGGCCCGAGCGGGAAAAAGAAACCTTCCGCCGGTACGCGTATCCTCTCAGCAAAGAGGTATTTTTGCTGTGGGACAATAATCCCGCCGGCTGGGCTCCTCAAAACCACAGTTGTGCCGCCACTACATTTTATGATGGTTTGAACGTAGTGGCCAACAGGTTGATCGCCAAAGGCGAAGAACTAACCCTCGACTACGCATCCTTTCTGGATGAACATATGGAGCCTTTTCAATGCCGGTGCGGTGCACCCAACTGCCGCGGTCTTGTTACCGGATTGCCCGGCAATACGGTAACGGAAAGAGAAAGCAGACTGCGCGGTTAAACCATCACGACGCCTTTCGGTCATACTTATACCCATTCGATTCCACGCATTTTGACGGGCCCTCAGGGGCAGACTGAATTTGTTTGTTTACAACTGCAACGCTATTGTTATGTCCAGGTACCACTTCCTCCGAAAACTCATGCTCCGGCACAAATACCAGTTACTGGTAACCTATACCCTTTTTTCGCTTGAGATGACAGGCAGCCTGCTGCGGTTCTATTTCTTCGGCGAAGCCATCAACGACCTGATCAAGGGAAGCTTCCGTGGACTGATCATTCTGGCTGCGGTTCAGCTGCTCTGCATGGCTGTAGGCACCCTGCGCCATATTTTCGACACACGCACCTATACCGCCATTTATACCACGCTGGTCACCAGCTTCCTGCGGCGCGGATACCAGCGTGCCGATTTGTCGAAGCTCAGCGCCCGATCTACCCTCGCGCGCGATATTGTCGATTTTCTGGAGCAGGACCTTGTTTATGTGATTGAAGCCGTGTACAATGTTGTGGGCTCGCTGATCATCCTCTTCTTTTATGATAAGGCCATCGTGGCCATCTGCATGCTGGTACTCGTTCCCGTTAGTATCGTCAGCCGCAGATACGGCCGGAAGATGAACGAGCTCAACCGGATGAAGAATGATGAGCTGGAAAAGCAGGTGGACATCATCAATACCGGCGACCCACACCAGATCCGCCGCCACTATGCCGCTTTGCGCAAATGGCAGATCCGCATTTCCAACAAGGAGGCCTGGAATTTCAGTTTCATGGAAATAATGGTGTTGCTGATCACCGTGGTTTCGCTGCTGGTTTCCAAAACCATGCATCCCGAAGCCATGCTGGCCGGTAACATTTTCGGCATCTTCAGCTATATCCTGAAATTCGCTTCCGGACTCGACACCATTCCTTACACCATTCAGCGTATTTCGGGCCTTGACGATATCACGCGCCGGCTCAGCCTGGGTGAAGGCGAAATCATCGACGATGTGACGGGTGAAGAAACAGAAGAGCGCCCGCTGTATCCGCGCCTGGGCAGGATGTTGCTGGGCAACCGCTTGTTGAACGAGGCACGCTAACAATATTCCATAAACGAAATCAGCGCAGCAGCATGACCGTACCCGAACGGGTCCGCAACAGGTTGTTTCCTATACGGTACCTGGCCATCCACACATAAGCGCCTACAGGTTGTTGCTTACCCCGGAAGGTTCCGTCCCAACGGAGTTCAGGATTATTGGATGAAAAAACCAACTGACCGAAACGGTTGTAGATATTCATGCCGAATTCCTGCAACTGCGACAAGCTGCCGACAGCCCCGAAACGGTTGTTGCTTCCCGGTTTGCCCGGGGTAAACGCAGTTGGAAAAAAAATACCGGTGCAGGGAATTCCCTCAGCGATTTCAATCAGGCTATCAGCGGAGCACCCTTCGGCATCCTTCACCACAACAAGGTAATTGCCGGATCGTAAGCCGGATGCCGATGTACCCGTTGATACGGGAGGCGACCAGACAACGCTGTAGGGCGAAGTGCCACCGCTCACCTGCAGGTTGATGCTTCCCCCCTCGTTGCCGCAGGGCGGCTCTACTACGGTTGCTGTAAGCTGCAGTTTTCGTGATACAAGTGTGATGCTGTCTTCGGCCGGACAGGCACCATCGGCGGAGATGCTTACGCGATACGTTCCGGGGCTCAGGTTGCGGGCCGTATCCCCGATCTGCTGCGGATTCGTATTCCATGCCGCATCATAGGGCCCGTCGGTACCCAAGACTGTTACAAAGGTGCTGCCCACCGGCTCATCGGCACAGCCGGGACGGCTGAGTTGGGTGGTAGCTAGAGCAAGTACATATATATCGGTCGTGGTGGTGAAGGACCCGTTACCGGGTCCACTAACTGTAACACGTACCCGATATCGTCCACCGCTGCTGAAGCTGTGTTCGGGTTCGGCAAGCGTTGAGCTGTTAACGTTTCCCGAAGCCGGATCGCCGAAATCCCAGGCATAGGTTTGCGGACAATAGAGCCCGTTGTACCGGAAAGCCACCGAACGGTTCAGGCAGGAAGATTCGATGGCTCCGTTATTGGCCGGAGCTTCGCTGATGCGGATATTGTCGAAACCGATGCCGTCGAAATCATTGCACTGGGTTCCCGCACCGAATGCGATCCGCAGCAATACCCGGGGGTTTCCGGCAAGAATCTCCAGCGTTTTGGCCACTCGTAACCAGCGTCCGCTTCCGCCCCCACCCCGGCAGTTGCCTGAACCGGTTTGTACATTGCCCGACCAGCCCGGGCCTGCACCCAGGGACGAGAGATAGGTTACCGTAGTATTGTTATCGTAGAAATTGCTGTCGAGGCAGTTGCCCGATACCGATACCGCCTGTTGCCAGTTCAACCCATCATCAGTGGAGTATTGAAGCGCTGTGCCATCGAACTGCTGTTCGGTTTCCCACCAGAAGTCGAACCGGACATAGGGATGTTGCAGCGCCGAAAAATCGAAGCAGGGACTTTGCAACCAACTGGCTTCACCGTTGTTGTAGGCGGCTCCGGTAAGGCCCCCCGTAACCCAGCAACGCGTACCCGCCGATGCGGCATTGATTACAGGCTTGGATGGAATGCCCCATTCCCAGCTGGATGCATTCCCTCCCGTTTGCCAGTTGCCGTTTCCGCTTTCAAAACTTTCGACGTAGGGAACAGCAGCGCTAAGGGGAATACATTGCGCAAAGGGCCGCAGAATCGGAAGCAGCATCAGCAGCAACAGGGAAAGCCGGTATGGACAAGAACGATTTTGCATGAACAAGCCGTAAAATTATCCTAAAACAGGGGGAGATGTCTTTTGTTTCGCAGATGAAAGCTGATGGTCTTCATTTCTTTTACCCCGGGGTACTGTAGTTTTGTCGTTCAACGAGCTGCATATGAACAAACTGGGCAATTATGTGCTGGGTAAATGGATTACCGGCGACGGAAACGGACAGGTACTTTACAACGCGGTCACTGCAGAACCCATAGCTGCCGCAACCACAGCGGGAATTCCTTTTAAAGAAGTGTTGCACTACGGCCGAACCGTTGGTAATCCTGCACTGCGGCGCATGACCTTCCACCAGCGCGGCAATATGCTCAAAGCGCTGGCCCTGCATCTGCGCAGGCATCTCGATAACTTTTATGCGGTATCCTATAAAACCGGCGCAACAAAAGCCGATAGCTGGGTTGATATCGAAGGCGGCATCGGCAACCTGTTTTCCAACGCCTCATTACGGCGGCGCTTCCCCGACGATACCTGCTGCATCGACGGTGAAAGCCATAACTTAGGCGCTAACAACACCTTCATGGGGCTGCACATCCTCACACCGAAAGAAGGCGTTGCCGTACATATCAATGCATTCAATTTTCCGGTTTGGGGCATGCTCGAAAAAATTGCCGTCAATCTGCTGGCGGGTATGCCCTGTGTGGTCAAGCCCGCTACCGTAACGAGCTATCTTACCGAAGCCGTGGTGCGCGAAATCATTGACAGCAAAATTTTACCTGAAGGTGCTTTACAACTTCTTTGCGGAAGCGCAGGCGATATCCTCGACCATGTCAACAGCCAGGATGTGGTAACCTTCACCGGCAGTGCCGATACCGGACTCATGCTCCGTTCGAATCCTGCACTGCTGCGCGAAAACACGCCTTTCAACATGGAAGCCGACAGCCTCAACTGTATGGTACTCGGCGAAGATGTTAATCCCGATATGCCTGAGTGGGACATCTTCATCAAGGAAATCAGAAAGGAGATGACGCTCAAGGCCGGGCAGCGCTGTACAGGGGTTCGCAGGATCTTTGTTCCTGAAAACAAGCTCGATGCCGTGCAGCAATCCCTTTGCAAGGCGCTTAAGCAAACCGTTATCGGCAATCCGCTGAATGCACAGGTGCGCATGGGCAGCCTGGCCGGACAATCGCAACGGAATGAAGTGCGGGGACAGCTGCAAAAACTTCTTGAGGCCTCTTCGATCATTTATGGAAGTCCCGATGAAGTGGACGTGCTGGATGCCGATCCGAAGGCGGGAGCCTTTATGGGTCCGGTGCTGCTGTTGAATGAACAACCATTTACAAAAACCGCTTCACATGATATTGAAGCATTCGGGCCGGTAAGTACGCTGATGCCTTACCGTGATGCGGAAGAAGCCATTACGCTTAGTAAAATGGGTAAGGGCAGCCTGGTCACCACCATCGTCACCGCGTCGGCCCGCGCTGCATCGGCCTATGTTCGTGGCGCTGCTCCTTATCATGGTCGTATTCTGGTACTGAACAACGAATGTGCCAAGGAAAGCACGGGGCATGGCTCTCCGCTTCCGCTGCTGGTGCACGGAGGTCCGGGTCGTGCCGGTGGCGGCGAAGAAATGGGCGGCATGCGCGGCGTGAAGCATTATCTGCAACGCACGGCCCTGCAGGGCTCGCCTTCGATGCTTACCGAAATCACCGGGGTGTTCCAGCCGAATGCAGTCGGAAAGGATCAGGGAAAACATCCCTTCAAAAAATATTTCGAAGAACTCGAGATCGGGGATCAGATCATCACCGGAAAACGGGTGGTTACCGCCGACGATATCAACCGCTTCGCCGATTTGTCGGGTGATCATTTCTATGCGCATATCGCCGAAACCGATTTCAGCGGCACCATGTTTGAACGCCAGGTGGCACATGGCTATCTGATGATGAGTATTGCCGCGGGGTTGTTTGTGGACAGCTACGAAAAAAATCCGGTGCTGCTCAACTACGGCATTGATGAGCTTCGGTTCACCAAGCCGGTATATCCCGGTGCGGGCGTTTATATCCGGTTCACCTGCAAGGAAAAACTGCCCAGCGACAAGCGCATTGTCGAAAAGCCCGAAGATTTCAAGCGGGGCGATGATATCGAAAAAGGAATTGTGAAATGGCTGGTGGAGTTTTTTGATGATGCCGATGAAATCACGGGCATCGCCACGATTCTGACCATGGTGGCGCGCAGGCATCCGGCGCCGCCGCTTTATTAATACCGATTGGATATCTGTAATAGACCAATTTCATTGGCCCAAACAGCTATCACATCGGTATTATACGAGAAAATTTTTAGGCTAAAAGTAACTTCACTTTCGTATAAAATCAGATTTTCGCAATCACGGTAACGCCACCTTTTACCGTCTGGTTCAGTTGTACATCCACCGGAGTGCCCGGAGGCAGCAGCAGATCAACACGGCTGCCGAATTTGATAAAGCCCAGTTGTTCATTCTGCCGTACACGTTGTCCCGCGTTCAGATAGTTGACGATGCGGCGGGCCAGGGCTCCGGCAATCTGCTTGATCAGGATTTTTTTTCCGTTGTGCTCAATCACTACCGAATGCCGCTCGTTTTCGGTAGATGATTTGGGGTTCCAGGCTACCAGGTATTTTCCCGCATGGTATTTACTGTACAGAACCGTTCCGCTTACGGGGCAGCGGTTGAGGTGCACATTCGCGGGACTCATGAAGATGGATACCTGCAGCCGTTTTTCGTTGAAATACTCGGTGTCGAACATTTCTTCAATCACCACCACTTTACCATCGGCCGGTGCTACAATGAGTCCTTCATCCTGCGTCAGCTTGCGGTTGGGCACCCGGAAAAAAGAGATGATGAAAAGAAAAAGGAACAGGGTTGCACCGGCCAGCAGTACCTGCAGCCAGGGCCAACACTGCAGCCAGCGGTATCCCGCAAGGTTGATCAGAATGAAAAGGATTGCCGTGATGGCGATGGTGCGGTTGCCTTCCCTGTGAATCGTCATGCCGTTTTTTATTAAGGGGGCAAATATAGCACCTAATGCAGGGATCCCGTGCCCATGATCCAGAGGTAGAGCCATACCGACGGTGCGGCAAAGAGCAGCGAATCGAACCGGTCAAGGAATCCTCCGTGGCCGGGGAGGATATTGCCGCTGTCTTTCACACCGGCCATGCGCTTGAGTTTGCTTTCAAACAGATCGCCTACAGTACCCGATACCGCACTGATGAGTGCGATGCAGATCCATTGCGTTGTGCTTATTGATTGTGCCGGGGGCAGGAAGCGGCCCAGGAGGGAAACAACGCCTACGGCAAGCACGATGCCGCCGATGGTTCCTTCCCAGGTTTTTTTAGGGGAGATGGCCGAGAGTGGTGTTTTGCCAAAAAGCGATCCGCAGATGTAGGCCATGGTATCATTGATCCAGATGGAGAAGATGATGCCGCAGGTGAGGACAAGGCCATGTTCGTGTTGCAGGCGGACCATCAGCAGGGTACCCAGGGAAAAGCACAGATGGATTATGCCGAACAGAAACCGCGACTTGGCTTCCGGGTTCATTCGTTGCAGGCTTACCGGCAGCAGCATAACAAGAAGGAAGATCGCATTCAATATGATCCAGCGAAGTTGAAGCGAAACGAATTGCAAGAGCGGGGCGGTGGAAAGGATATAACCCGCTGCAAAAAAAAGTCCGAGCAGGGTAAGCAACATCCCCGTCATACGCAGCGGCAGCGTTATCCGGATGCCGTACGTTTTTTCCGCCAGGGCATAATATTCAAGCCAGGAGCCGGCAGCAACTACGAGAAGCAGAGCAAAAAACGATTCCGGTTTCCAGAATAATGCACCCACCACAAGGGCTGCAAATACCAGTGCGGTAAGCGTGCGGGTTTTAAATACTTGGAGGTTCAGCGGCATTTTCTTCCTGAGGTTGAGGCGTACTCGTACTATCGGCAAATGGATTACTGCTGTCGTCAGGTATTTGAAGAACAACTTCCTCGCCGGGATGTTCCTCTTTGCTGCTTACTGCACGATGGAAAAGAACAAGTAATCCGCTTAGTGCAGCCAGGGCCAGCAGACCCACCCAAACCGGGAAATCTTCTTCCATGCTTGTTGTTGCCAGGGGTTTTCCCTGTCGAACCGTAAGATACATGGAGGTGGCTGCCAGGGCATTGTTCATAAAATGTCCCAGCACACTGAGCCAGAGCTTGCCGCTGCTTAAGTAAATCCATCCGAGTACAACGCCCAGGACCAACCGGCTCAAAAAGCCCATATAGGATCCATGGATGGCACTGAACAGCATGGATGTGATTAACAAGGCAACGAGAGGCCATTTCAGCCAGCGCGAAAGCAGGTTCTGTATGGCGCCGCGAAACAGGATTTCCTCAAAAAGCGCAGGCAAAAAAGCGATGATCAGCAATGCTGTAAGGTAATCGCCGAAGTTGCGCATGTTCACCAGTATGGCCACCTGCTTGTAATACGCTTCTTCCGCAGCTTTGAACGTGGCCAGCGTTTGCTTGCTCCAGGGCAGCATCATGGTGAGTTCCTGAAAAACTGAAGCTGCCGGTACGGCGGTAAGCATGATGAGCAGGACAAGCAATAGTTCTTTCAAACGGGGAAGACGATCAAGGCCCAGATGCACAGCGGGCTTGCGATGACAGATGCGGGCATAGGCAACAGCCGGAACAAAGAACATGAACAGGGTGCTGATGAACTGCATCCAGCGCAGCATCGGCGCATTTTCGGGCCGGAGCAGGTTGTCCATCATCTGCGTCGTCGTTTGCTTGCCCGAACCGAGAAGATCCATCTTACCGATAGCCGGAATCAGGCTCAGCGTTCCGCCCAGCACAATCCCCAAACCGATGCAGAGCAATAGGATGCCGGCCTGTCCTGAATAGGAAAATCGCTTTGTTGCGGGATGCGCCATGGAACCTGTTTACAGGCTGTAAATGTACAGGGTAATGCGGGTTTCGGAAAACAAATGGATAATACCGATTGCCAAGATGTTAAAAAAATAGAAAACAGCTGCTAACTCGCTGAAGTTAGAGAGATCAACGGTTCAGACAATGGTATCCTGATAGCTGTCCCCCTTCCACGCATAAGCGTTTTCCAGCCACCACAGCCGGCGGGCTGCGTACCGGTGGCTGCTTGAAAGTCAGTAGTGCGTTGCGTTTTAGCCGGGTTTGAGAAAGACCTGCGGAGCGAACCCTTATACCGATTGCAGGAATTTGAAAAATACAAAGTAGGCGCGAGCTCCCTAAGGGTAGAGAGATTAGAGTCGTAGTTTCCAAAGGCCCTCCTTGTGACCCTTGTGTAAAATCCTTGTGGCCCTTGTGGTAAAAAACTAACCGATCATACCGATTGCCAGTACTTTAAAATAGGGCCCGGACAGAGAGCACATTGGCATTATACGGGGAAAATTTCGGGCTGATTCATTCATCATTTTCGTATGCGGACCGGAATTTTTTGGAGATGCAGTAAAGGACTAAAAGTTACGCTTCCCAACAATCAATGACTGTTGATGAACTGATTGAACTCGGCACGTGCAACGGGGCTGTCGAAAAGTGCGGTATGCACACCACCGGGAATTTCCACAAACCGGCTGTTGCGGCAGGTGGTGCACCCTTCCACTTCCTGTCGGAAAATCGGCCAGGAATATAACTGTATGCTGCCGTCGCTCATTCCCTGTACGAAAAGGATATCCGATTTGAAACCGTCGGTGAAATTGAGCAGAGAGCGCTGGAAATAGGCATCGGGGTTGGATGCGGTGGTACCATACACATTCCGCAAACGGGTACAATGCGATCCCGAAGCGATTTGTCCGCTTTCCTCCAGCTGGCAGCGATACACCAGGTTGAGCGGACCGGGAGCGTTGGCAATCACGCCGTTGGTGGCATGCATGGTATTGAGCCGGGTAGCCAGATATCCGCCCTGCGAGTGGCCGGCAACAAATACTTTGTTGACCGTGATACCCAGTTCCTGCGCAGCCTTGTTCTTTGCCCAAAGCAGCGCTGCTTCGGCCTCCACGATATTGTCGCCCAGCAGTTTGTTCTCACCGGGATAGGCCACGCTCACAATCATCATATCGGTTCTGTCGAGGATTCCCTTGAACTGGTCCAGCGTGGTGCCGGCGGCGGCAAGGATATTATTGTCGAGCATCACTGTGCCATGGAACACCACCAATACATCAAGCGAATTGAGTGCGGGCTTGTCAATCACCACGCTTACCTGCACATTGTTGAAGCTGATGGTGCGTGTTTCACGAAAAGCTACGGGGGGATTGTTACCACTGTCATTTTTCTTGCAGGAAAGAAAGAACAGAACCATAAGGAGCATCAGGCGCATGTTACAAGGTTTTGCTGTTCGACCGGGGAATCTTCAAGGAGTTTAACGGGCAGAGAAGAAGCCGCCCGGTTCCTTGCTTCAAATCTAAGGAATTCATTCCCGGCATTTTGATGCTGTTCACTATTCTTATTGCAAACAGGACGGGTAAACGGCAGGAATTTTGCAGGATGATGCAGGCCTGCCGATTGGCGGCAACTAAAAACTTTACCTTTGTTACCGCATTTCGAACCCCGTATGATGAACCGCCTCCTGCTGATCCTGCTGTTCTTTGCCCAGACGGCTATTGCCCAGAAACTCAAAAAAGCCGACAAGACTACACTGGCTGCCCTGCAAACGCATATCGGTTTTCTGGCCGACGACAAGTTACAGGGCCGTCGAACCGGAACACCCGGTGAGGCTATGGCCGCACAGTACATCAGCGCTGCATTTGCTGCACGGGGCCTGCAGCCCCTGGGCAACGGAGGCGGTTTCCTGCAACCTTTCACGGTTGATGACGGCAAGGCGGTATTGCCCGCTTCATTCTGTATCATCAACGAGCATGACCTGAAGCTGCATCGCGATTATTTTCCCTTCCCGGCCAGTCCGCGTATTTCGGGCGAATACACGACGGCGGCCTCCTTGCGGGAAGCGGGTGCCCCCTGGTTCATCAATATCGATCCCCTGCTTGAAGATCATAAGAAGAATCCGCATTTCGACCTAAATCAGACACTTCGCACAAAAACCGAGGAAGCCCATAAGAACAAAGCCACGGCTGTTTTCTTCTACAACACAGGGAATACCGATGACCACCTGAAGTTCGAGCCCAAATCGAAGGAGGCCGCCCTGCCCTTGCCGGTTTTTTACCTTACCCGTGAGGGATATCCTAAGGTGCTGACCGATCCTTCGGGACTGCTCGATATCAAATTCAAAATCGTACTCGAAGAAAAAACACGCACCGGGAATAACGTGGTGGGCCATATCAACAACGGGGCTGCCACCACCGTAGTGATTGGCGCGCATTACGACCATCTGGGTATGGGGGAGGACAACAATTCCCTGTTCACCGGGCCGCAGGCACAGATTCACAATGGCGCCGACGACAATGCCAGCGGAACAGCGGCGCTGATCGAGCTGGCGCAAAAACTTTCGGAAGGCAAATTCCGGAAGAACAACTATCTCCTTGTTGCATTTTCAGGTGAAGAGCTGGGGCTTAACGGATCGAAGTATTTTACCGAGAACTGCCCTGTTGATATTGCCGGGGTGAACTACATGATCAATCTCGATATGGTAGGCCGCCTCAACGATTCAAGCCAGGCACTCACCGTTGGCGGATACGGTACTTCGCCAGCATGGCCCGAACTGGTTGGTAATGCCGGGGGCATGTTCCGGTACCGGTTCGACAGCAGCGGTACCGGTCCCAGCGACCATACCTCGTTCTACCGCAAGAATATTCCCGTACTGTTCCTGTTCACGGGATTGCATACCGATTACCACAAACCCTCCGACGATGCCGACAAGATCAATTATACCGGCCTGCTGCAGATCGTGAAATTTGTATGCGCCATCATCGGATCAGCCGATAACATGGGGCGTTTGGCCTTCACAAAAACCCGTGAAACCAACATGGCCAAATCCACCTTCCGGGTTTCGCTGGGCATCATGCCCGACTACACCTTCAGCGGCAGCGGGGTGCGTGTTGACGGCGTATCGGAGGGCAAGGCCGCGCAGAAGGCGGGCATCAAAGCCGGAGATATCCTGATGCAGCTGGGTGAACATCCGTTCACGGATGTGCAGAGTTATATGGGCGCGCTGAACCGCTTCAGCAAAGGTGAAGCCACCCGTGTAAAGCTGCTGCGGGGGAAGGACACGCTGTTTTTTGACATTGTATTTTAACGGAAATAAATAGACGAAACCGGACACAGCCATGAAACTCAAAATCGATAACGACCTGCTGGCTGAAGAGTTCTTTTCGGATGTGGTGATGATGGGTATTGTGGCCACCACCAAGGACTATCAGTTCATCTGGCAGCTGAACCAGCTTACCGGGCTCGATTTCCGGCTCAGCAGCACCTACGAGGTGCAGCTCACCCGCAAGCAACGCGATTATTTCTTCTCCATCTACGAATACCATATTCCGGTGATGGGCGTAGCCCATTACCTGTACCACAACCACCACGACGGCGAATTCCTGCTGCCCGAATTCAAGCACCTCGATTTCCTCTGGATCATGAAGGGGGATTGTGTGGATGCGAACTACCTGCCCATGCTCACCGAATCCATTCGCTCGCTGCCGGGCGTGCAGCTGGTGAGTGAGCTCTCCCCTGAAAAAATAAAACACAAGCAGTATCTGATTCTTTGAGCGGGGCAGAAAGAAATGCGGGTAATGAGTTTTTAAAGAGTTGTTGTCTTCTGTCCCGGCGGGGTTTTCGTCCGAGGCAATTAAAATTATAGCCTATGATGGCTAAAACCAAGCCAGGAAGAAAAGAGAATAGGCCAGATTATCGTAATCTGGAC
>CAZZLI010000005.1:0-62978 GCA_964655055.1 uncultured Ferruginibacter sp. | reverse complement strand
CGTGCACGGAACCGTGCGCGGGTTCTACAAAATCAAGAGAGCGGGTTCCAAAGCCGAACAAATTATAAGTTAATAATCGAATATGATGTAATACTCAATAAAACAGGTTAATTTACTCACTATGTTGAGTAAATATCATTTTATGTTCGAAAGACCTCATTCACAGCTACTTACAAAGTACATACTGGATGACCAGAAAATTCATTCAGGTCATTCTGGGGCCCGGACAGGTTGGAAAAACCACCCCGGAGAATCAGCTGCATAAAATCTACGCACACGAATTGCTTTAGCTGTCCGCAGATGGCGTCGGGATGTCCAACAATTTTTGGCTGGAACAACAATGGGTACCTGGAACTAAACGGTAAAGATGCTTTGGGATGCCGATACAAAAAACATGTATTCGCAGGATTTTATGATTCGAGCAGATTTAAAAGCCTTCTTCATTCCAGGAATTCCGCTTCTACCTATCTATCGGAACTGATAATCTACGCCCCTCACCTGCGTCAACAGGCTGGCAAGGCCCTGCTCAACCCGTTCAATGGCCTTGCTGCGCTCGATAGGGTCCAGCAGTCCGTTGATGGTAACGGCCTCGGTAATTCCCTTCTTCTCCAGATTGTCCACCTGGTCTTTCATGAGTGACTGCAAGGGGGAAATCACCACCGTCAGGGCCCTGGCGTTTTCCCCGCTCATCAATGCCGGAACCTGGAAGGTGATTGACTTGCCGCCGCCGGTAGGAAATACCGCCAGTATGGATTCTCCATGAAGGGCAGCGTTTACAGCATCCAGCTGAAGCGGCTCATCGCCGTAGGTGCGGAACCCCGAAAAACCAAAATACTTTTTCAATGCGGGCAACGGATCGAGGGCAAGTCGGCAATACGGACATCCGCTGACACAAGGATTGTTGCGCAACTGGAACATCAACCGTTCCACATCAGGATGATTCCGCAGAACCCAGTGGGGTGTTATGGAAAACCGGTCGTTGCTGTTCAACAGGGCCAGGGCATAAGCCAGGGCAACGGGTGAATCCTGTATAAATCCAGTGAGGTCGCTTTGACTGCAGATTTTTCCCTGAAACCGTTTTTGGATGATGACATCCAGAGCAAGGGTCTCGCCTGAGGGCCCATAATTCAGGTATTGAAAAAAGGGAACAAAGCCTTTTTGACCGGACAAGAGCCGGTACAGGATTTCCCGGAACGCATCGTCCAGTTTCTGAAACGCGGCCACCTCATCAAAAAACAAATGCTTCGCTTTTTGCGAATCACTTAAGGGATTATTGCGTTCATCCGACTGAAGCTTTTCGTCTTTGACCAGATGGTGATAGGGTATGCGGGGAAAGAGCAGCGGTGAAAACAGCAGGGTGTCAATCGCCTTGTCGAGACCCCAGGAAGGAGTTCCGAAATACTGTTGCAAATACACCAGGTCATGCGCGATGATATTATGTCCACACAAAAAGTCGGAATGCTCAATGAACGCTTTGAACGCGTGGGGATCGTTTTTATGGAAAGTGGATTCGTCGGACAAGACAGAACCGATGTCAACAATCTGTTTGCCGTCGGGATTGACTTCAAGATCAAAAAAGGCGATACGGGGCATCGTTGTAAGCGGGCCTGGTTTTATGCATCACTAAAATACATAAAGAGAAGAACACTCTGAATTTAACACGCCATGCCTTCCTAAACCGCCTTTTTGCAGGCCGGGCTGAAAATGAAGATAGCCCTCCGCATCATGCATTGGTGAATACAACGAACAACGGCTGAGAGGCAAGATCATGAAAAGCGAGGCTCACAACATTTATTCCCCTGAGCTTATCAACATTCTGCACTCGACCTGCCTCCCGTTTTTTTGACCCACCAATATCCGGTATATTTGATTCATGGATATTCTGATCATCGACGACCATGCCTCCATACGTTCGGGCGTTCGCTTTGTACTGGCGGATATGTACAAGAACGCCACCCTCTATGAAGCCTGCGATGAAAAAACGGCGCTGGACCATGTGAAGGCACGCAGGCACGACCTCATCATCATGGATGTGCAAATGCCCAAGACCGATACGTTCGGATTGCTGGAATTCATCCGCCTGCGCCATCCGCGGGCAAAAGTGCTCATGTTCTCCATGAGCAACGAAATGCTTTACGCCAAACGCTTTCTGCGGAACGGCGCCATGGGTTTCGTACCAAAAGATACCGGCCTGCCCGAACTGGTCAAAGCCGTGGAAACCGTAATGAACGGACACCGGTATATCAGCGAAAGCCTGGCCGACCTGCTGGCGGAGGAAATCAGCGCCGACAGCCCATCGAGGCTTTTCGACAAACTGAGCCAGCGCGAGTTCGAAGTGGCCACCCTGCTGCTCAGCGACAAATCCACCGCCGAAATCGCCGAAACGCTCTCCATCAACGCATCCACCGTAGCTACCCATAAGGCACGGATCTTCGAAAAACTGGGCGTGAAATCCCTTGCTGAATTGTCCGAACTGGAAGTTCAGGGAGCGCTGAAGGAAAAATAATTTTTGGGGCTTTCCAATCCATAGCCTTTACCCCAACCCCGCTCCATAACTCATGTTCAGCCTGAAAACGGATAGCGAATGCGGTTTTAACCTGATTCAACTTTCCGACCTAAGCAACGGCACCCATGTATCAATAGTTCCTGAATGCGGCGCCATTCTTCACGAATTTTCGGTATTGAAAAACGGAACCCGTCATCATCTCCTGGCTACCTATGCCGATAGGGATGAATTTATGAACCGGCTCGCCGAAAAAGGGTTCATGGGCTGCAAACTTTCACCCTTCGCCGGGCGGCTGAACAACGGTCTTTATTCTTTCGATGGAATAGAATATACTACCGGCAAATTCTTTCTGGGTCATCATGCCCTGCATGGCCTGATCTACGATGCCTCATTCAATATTATCAACAAGGGCGCGGAATCTGATGCCGCAACTGTTGACTTGCTTCACCCCTACAAAGGCAATCATGCCGGATTCCCCTTTCATTATGATTGCCGGATTCGTTACAAGCTCGGAAAAGAAAACAGGCTCAGCATAACCACACAAATCGAAAGCAAAGACCATCGCCCCTTTCCGATTCAGGACGGCTGGCACCCCTATTTCCGTTTCGGAAATAATATCGGCGACATGATACTGGAATTGCAAAGCAATTCAGTTGCCGATACCGATGAAACAATGATACCTACCGGCACATGGACCCCCTATACCCAATTCCGGTCGGCCAAGACTATCGGCTCAGCACATTTCGACCATTGTTTCCAATTGAATTCTGATGCCTCATCACCGGCATTATCGCTTCGGGACCCTGCATCGGGAATCAACCTGAATGTTTTCCTCCGGCAGGGATATCCCTACCTGCAACTGTACACCCCCGAAGACCGTTCATCGATTGCCATTGAACCCATGAGCGCTCCTCCCGATGCATTCAACAACAGGCAAGGACTCCTCATCGTGAATCCGGGAGAGCGCGTTGAATTTCAGATTGAATTTCAGATTGAAGCCGACTGAGTGTCCGCGAAAAACTATTCCTGTTCGTTCCAGGGGCGGTACGATGATTGCCCCTCCCGATGTGAAGCCCATTGGGCAGGCTTTTCACGAAGCGGCTCACAGGGCATCCAGGTTTTCCGCATCGCTTCCGGCAGCTCCTGATACAGACGGGTACCCTCGGTTTTCCAGCGCAGCATTTCATCGCTTACCGCTTTGATGATGCGGGCAGGATTTCCGGCCAGCAGCGACCGGGGCGGAATTTGCTCTCCTGCTTTCACCATACTGAGCGCGCCCACAATACTTTCATCGCCCAGCAACACGCCGTCCATAACCACCGCATTCATACCCACCAGGCAGTTTTTGCCGATGGTTGCGCCATGGATGATGGCCCCATGACCGATATGGGCATTTCGTTTAAGCAATACCGTTACTCCCGGAAACATATGGAGCGTACAGTTTTCCTGCACATTGCAACCGTCTTCAATGACAATCCGGCCCCAGTCGCCCCGTAAGGCGGCACCGGGACCCACATAAACCTGCCTGCCGATGACCACATCGCCCGTGACCGTGGCCAAAGGATGCACAAAGGCGCTCTCGTGCACAACCGGGATATGTCCGTTGAACTGGTAAAACATGTCGGCAGGTTTTCCGAATGGTGAACAGATCAGTATTTCAGGGGCGGCAGCGGCTTATCACGCTTCAGCATCTCCTTGCGGTTAGCCATCTCCCAGGCGGTATGGAAGATCATCCGGATGCGCTTTTCATAAAGGTCGAAATTGATCTTGTCGACCGTATCCGTGGTCTTGTGGTAATCTTCATGGATGCCGTCGAAGAAAAACAGGATGGGCACACCCTTGCGCGCGAAATTGTAGTGGTCGCTGCGGTAGAAGATGTTCTCCGGGTCTTCAGGGTCATCGTACTTGTAATCGAATTCGAGTTTGGTGTATTTGTTATTGACACCCTCGTTGATAACGGGCAGATCGCTGCTCAGTTTGTCGTGACCGATGACATAGACATAGTTGTTGTTGTCGCCCTCCTTCCGGTTCGGGTCTTTTCGTCCCACCATATCGATGTTCAGGTCCACCGTGGTCTTGTCGAGCGGGAACAACGGATTGTCGGTATGATATTCACTGCCCCAGAGCCCTTTTTCTTCGCCGCTTACGGTCATACATACTATGGTGCGGCGTGGTCCGTGACCGGCTGCTTTGGCGCGGGCGAAGGCCTCGGCCACTTCAAGTACGGCACAGGTGCCGCTGCCATCATCATCGGCCCCGTAATAGATCTTGTTGCCGCGCTTGCCCAGATGATCGTAATGTGCGGTGACATATACATACTCATCGCTCAAATCGCTACCGGGAATCAACCCGATCACATTGCTGGCCATGACCGAATCGCGGTTGTTGTTGTACACAAACGAGAAGTTCCGGTTCAGTTCCGCAGCGGGTTCGGTATTCAGGGGCTGGTTCTTTAGCGCCTTCCGAATCAGGGAATCCATCTTCCATTCCGGAAAATAAGACACCGCACTGCGCGTGGGCATTACCAGCGAGCTCAACAAGGCCTCCTGCTGTGAGGAAGGAAAATAGAGGTTCGATTTGGCATTGGCGGCAACCAGGCTGGAGCTGAGTTCCCTGGTTCCCTGCTGGATGATGATCATTCCGGCAGCACCTTTTTTGCGGGCCACCTGCGATTTCTTTTCAATGCCGGGAAAGGTATATGAGGAAATGTTGTTGTCGCCGCTCACCAGATACTTGCCGTCGGCCTTGGGCTCACCCGCAAAAAGCACAACGATTTTTCCGTTCACATCCTTGCCTGCATAATCATCGTATGTTGCTTCGCTGACACCATAGCCCACAAAAACAAGACCGCCGGCCGTCAGTGAGCAGGAGCGGTTCTTCGTAGCCTGAACATAATAGTCGGTTCCATACACCGGCTTCCGGTCACCCATAATCAGATCAGATGAACGCATGGAATCAATGTACAAGGGAAAGTACTGCTGATAACCCTTGAGCGCTGCAGGAGGCACCAATCCCATCTTGCGGTATTGCTCCTGGATATAGACAGCCGCTTTCCGCTGACCGGGCGTTCCGGTTTCACGGCCCTCCATTTCAGCGCCGGCAACAATGGTAAGGTGTTTCTTCAAATCTTCCGCCTGGATGGTTTTCCCGAACTCAAGCGAATGGTCTTTCTGTCCGATCACCATCAATACGCTGCCCATCAGCATCATTACAATCAAAATCCGTTTCATCGTTTTCTGTTATTTGTGAAAGAAGTATGCAGTGTTTATTTCAGCAGGCAATCTTGTTTACACGATTCGCATGCCGGCCGCCCTCGAACGGGGTTTGAAAAAACGTATACATGATTTTTTCCGCCAGTGCTATATCAATGAAGCGGGCCGGCAGACACAAAACATTGGCATCATTATGTTTCCTTGCCAGCTCCGCCAACTCCTCCGTCCAGCAGATGGCCGCACGGATGCCGGCATGTTTGTTGGCCGTTATGGCCACACCATTGGCACTGCCGCAAAGCAGGATACCCAGACCAACCTCGCCCTGCTCAACCGCAGCGGACAGCGGATGGGCGATATCGGGATAATCAGCGCTGTCGGCACTGAACGTACCAAAATCACGGAAGACAATGCCCCGTTGCTGCATGGATGCAATAAGATGGTTTTTGAATTCGAAACCGGCATGATCGCTGCCGATGGCTACGGGCAGGCGCAGATCAAAAGGCGCAGAAGCAGGTTGTTGCATATCGATTCGGGGAATAAAGATAGCGATAAATGCCTGCGATGCGGAGCCGGAATACCCGGGCAGAGACTAACCCGCGGGTTAGAGGCGCTATCTTTGCCGCATGGCAACGGCAAACGACGATATCGTCATCCGGTGGCTGAAGCTCCGCATCAAGCTCAAGGAACGCTTCCGCATCAAACCCGACCTCGACGGAATCCTGTTCCTCATTGGCGTGCAGGAACTGGGTGCCGGTCCGCAACAATTCACAAAAGAGCAGAAACAGGACCTGATGCATGTTGCCGTATGCACCCTGCTTTCGCGCAGCGGGTATTATGCCCTCGAAGGGCACGATGAGCAGGGGTGGCCGCATTTCCGTCAACTCAAACCACTGCCGCAGCACACGCTGATCGAACAGGAACACTTCCTGAAAGATCATGTGCTGCTTTATTTCGATGAGCTGTTTGCTGCAGAAGCAGAACAAAACAGCTAACCCCGATTCTTCCGATATTCCTTAACTTCAACTTATGATGAGTTCTGTTTTGTTTGAACGCAAAGGGGCTATTGCCCTCATCACCCTCAACCGGCCGGAGAAGTTCAATGCTTTCAACCGCGATATGGCCCTGCTGCTGCAAAAGCAACTGGATGTCTGTGCGGAAGATCATTCCATACGGGCAGTTTATCTCACCGGAGCAGGCAAAGCCTTCTGCTCGGGTCAGGACCTGGCCGAGGTTTCCGGCCCCGATCCCTTGCCCATCAAAACCATTCTTGCCGAACATTACAATCCCATTGTAAGCCGGTTGCGATTGTTGCCCAAGCCGATTGTTGCGGCAGTGAACGGGGTTGCGGCCGGAGCCGGTGCCAATATTGCCCTGGCCTGCGATATTGTTGTGGCGCATGAAGGGGCATCTTTCATTCAGGCCTTCAGCAAAATCGGGCTCATCCCCGATAGCGGAGGCACCTATACCCTGCCCCGCCTGATTGGATTCCAGCGGGCATCGGCCCTGATGATGCTGGGCGATAAGATTGGCGCTTCCGAGGCCGAGCGCATGGGCATGATTTACAAGGTCTACGCCGCCGGAGATTTTGCCACTGCCTCGCTGGCATTGGCGGAAACACTGGCGGGCATGCCCACAAAAGGACTGGCTTTTACCAAGCAAGCGCTGAACGAAGGAATGCAGCACAGTTTTGCGCAACAACTCGAACGCGAAGAACAACTGCAGATTGCCGCGGCACAAACAACCGATCATGCGGAAGGCGTAGCGGCATTTATGGAAAAACGCGCACCGGTGTTCACCGGAAACTGAACCGACAGTAAAACAACCCGGAATTCACGATGAACAATACTCCTTCTCCCGCCGATGTGGTAGCCCACATGATGCAACACGACCGCTTCAGCCAGTGGCTGGGCATTACGGTGCTGCATGTGGAAGCCGGGCACAGCCGGATTGAAATGCTGGTGCGTGATGAAATGATCAACGGTTTCGGCATCGTACACGGAGGTATCGCATTCTCCCTGGCCGACAGCGCTTTCGCCTTCGCCTGCAACAACCGCAACGAAGTATCGGTGGCGCTCGATACCTCCATACAGTTCACCCGGCCCGTGCAGGTAGGCGACCAGCTCACCGCCGAAGCACGCGAATTGCATAACGGTCGGTCAACAGGCCTGTATCAGATCACCATTACCAACCAGCACGGTCACATGGTGGCACTGTTCAAGGGAACCTGTTTCCGCACGCAGCGAAAGCTGGTTGATCTACCTGAAGAAAAATAACCGTCCACGAAACTGTAAACGATGTTCTCCGCTATCAAAAAACTGTTTGGGCTGGGCCCGAAAACCGATTGGGCCAAACTGGTAAAGGATGGGGCCATCATCGTGGACGTTCGCAGTCCGGGAGAATTCAAAAGCGGACATATCCCCGGTTCGCTCAACCTTCCGGTAGAAACCCTGAACAACAACCTCGGCAAACTGCCCGACAAGAACCGTCCGGTAATCACCTGTTGCGCCAGTGGTATGCGCAGTGCAGCCGCAAAAAATCTGCTTAAATCAACAGGCTATGCCGAAGTGCATAACGGAGGCAGCTGGACGGGATTGCAACGCCGCATCCAATAACGAATTCAAAACACTTAAAACTGCTGCTATGTCCGGCAAACATCCTTTCATCATTTTGTGCATCCTGTTTCTCGTTGGGCAGGCAAGCTGTACTACAGGGCAAAAACAAACCAACACCCTGCTTTCGCCTATAGCATTTTCCGAAAAGATAAACATGACCCCTGATGCGGCAGTGCTTGATGTGCGGACGCCCGGCGAGTATGCGAAAGGTCATCTGGCCCTTGCGGTGAACTATGACTGGAACGGCAAGGACTTTGGCCGGAAAATTGAAAGCATCGACAAGTCGAAACCGGTTTTCGTGTATTGCCTCGGCGGCGGACGAAGCGCATCAGCAGCGCAAAAGATGCGGGCCGAAGGATTCAGGGAAGTATATGAACTGGACGGCGGCATGCTCATGTGGCGAAGTGCGGGTCTCCCCGAAACAACTGTCGACAACAATACGGCAGGAGGGATGAGTGTGGCGCGCTTTGAAGAGCTAACCGGATCGGACAAACTGGTGCTGGTAGATTTTTATGCGGAATGGTGCGGTCCCTGTAAGAAAATGAAACCCACTCTGGAGGAAATCGAACGCGAAATGACGGGTAACGTCGTGCTGTTGCGCATCAATGTCGACGAGCATCCCGAACTTAGCAACCAACTTCAAATCGATTCGATTCCGGAATTTCGCCTTTATAAAAACAAAATCCTGGTTTGGACGCACAAGGGTATGGTATCGAAAGAAGAGCTGGTCACACATATTCAGGCAGGTTTGCTCTAATGCATAAAAGTCTTTTCAAAGGAAGTGTAAGAACAACTCCGGCTCCTGTTTCTTCCGGGCGATACGTGATAGATACCCCTTGCCACATTAGTCGGGAATCCGAAAACTGACCCAAATCATATTTGCCGGTACTCGGTGTCAGCATCGTACCGGTTTTTAGTGTGGAGATTTGTATCAAAAATTGATACTTATGAAATCTATCGCACATCCCGAACTCATTTTCCACGGCAACGCATACACTCCCAGCCATCGTTCTTCACTTGGAATTTGGTCCCGTTTCATCGACTTCGCCGAAAAACAACAATTCAACCGGTTGATGTGGTTGGCTTTCGGCATATTGGGTCATGGTACGATATTCACCACCGGAACCATGGCTGTGGTATTGTTGAACGGCGCCGTATTCCCGTTGGTGGCCATCACCTGTTTTTCAATGGTGATGGTGCTGATTGTCAATCTGGCCGCCATGCCCACGAAAATCACCATACCCGTACTCGCCCTGAGCTTGTTGATTGATCTGGCTGTCATCGCCACGGCCTTACTGCTTCGTTGAGAGGGAAATGGATCAGCCGTACATATAGGTACCCTGTGTACCCTGAAAACAAAATGGTTTACTGATTGAGGTGGCCTCCTGTATTTTGCAGGAGGCTTTTCCTTTGCACAGGAATCCCGAAGATGCAGCTTCGAAAAAAATGCTGCCGCCTTTGCGGGTTTTTCCGAATACGGTCGTATTCATTTTAGCTGTTGAAAAGTTTGTGATACATTCGCAACAACGAGTGGTGTTATGTCTGCGGATAACTTATTGCTGGTCATTGCTGAATTCCGGGTCTTATTGGGGCTGATTGTTGGTGTGAACGGGATGCTCGCTTCCGCCATCCTCTATTTTCTCAACAAGAGCGAATCGTTTTCGGCACGCATGCTGGCTGTTTATCTGTTTTGTCTTTCATTCGTCCTGATTGCCACCGTTCTCTCGCTGACCGACTTTTTCCTGGACTATCCGCATTTCTGGCGATTGCCGGTGATTCCCTCCCTCTGTGTTCCGCCACTGGCTTTTCTCTACGTGCGCACCGTGCTCGAGCAGCAATACCGTTTCAGGAAGGCCGATCTGGTTTACTTTGTACCTGCGCTGCTGTACTTTTTCAATATGCTGCCCTTCTATCTGAAGCCGGCCGAAGAAAAACTGCTCATCCTGAAAACCCTTTTTGCCGATCAGCGCCTGATCGCCCTCGAACCCGAAGGAATGATTCCGCAGGGCTGGGGGGTTGCATTCCGCTTATCCTATGGCCTCATCTTTACCATAGCACAGTTTGTGCTTGTGGCCCGGACCCGCAAACGGATGATGTTGTCGGAACCCTCCCACCTGGATCAAAACCGGCAGATCTTCCACTGGCTGTTCTACTTCACCCTCGTCATCTCCTTCACCTACCTGCTGCTGCTGGGCGACTACCTGTTTCATATTTCGCGCTACATCAACTTCTTTCTGGTTGTTGCCTTTATACTCACCGGCACGATCTTGTTCTATGGCGCCTACCTGATCTGGAAACCCAATATCCTTTACGGATTCACGGGCTGGGGAAAGGATCCGTCTGCTGTTCCTGCTGAAGCAACGACCCCGGAGGCCTTCCCTCCTTCCGTAAAAGCCCGTCGCGATTCGCTTCGTATTGAACAACGGGAAGAGTTCAGCGCCCTGATTGCACGGCATTTTAAGGATACCCATGCGTTTACCAAGCCCGGTTATACCATACAGGATCTTTCGACCGAACTGGATCTTCCTTCCTACCAGCTTTCGGCGTTTATCAACCAGGAATACGGGGCAAACTTCAATGAATGGATCAATAACCACCGGATCGACTATCTAAGGGAATTGTTCCACAGCTCCCCCGAATACGCCAACTATACCATGGAAGCACTTGGACAACTGGCCGGATTCAAATCCAAATCCTCGTTTGTGGCCGCGGTGAAGAAAAAAACCGGACAAACCCCATCCGCCTTCTTTTCTGTACAGCAGAACGGAGGATAACCTTGTTCGGATTTAGAATTCCGGCCGGAAAAGACGGCTTTCTCTGAACTTGTGCATCGCCGTCAGCCTACCTTTATGCTAGAGTAAACGATTGGCATCCTACTTTTACAGCTGTAACCCCCCCAACATTATGCGCCCACTGACTGCTCTAGCTACGGCTTGCCTTTTTCTTCTTTTTTCCTGTACAAATTCCGACAAAAACAAGCCCTCCGGAAGGGGTGCAGCGGATGGTGGCGATACGGCGCTGGCCGGAAATACCGCCTTCAATGTCGCCGACCGGATGGCCATCACCAATCTCATACATGCGTACGCCCTTGAAGTGGACCATTTCAATGTGGAACGCTGGCTCGGTTTGTTCACCGATGATGCGGTATTCAGGGTAGGTTTGCCCGGAGGTCCGGTTGCCGAACAGTCCGGCGAACCCTTCCGCCAGTTCTGGCGCGAACGCTTCGGGCGGTTCAAATCGAGCGGCAACAACCGAAAACACCTGATTTCCAATATTCTTTTTACGGGGCAAACCGACAGTACCGCTCACGCCATCATGTCGGGCATACTGACCAACTCCAGAGAGGGGAAAGTCTTCTCTCCGGTATCGGGTCTCGACTACGAAGGTTGGTTCAGCAAAAGGAATGGCGTGTGGAAAATAAAAATCTGGAATGACTTTCCGGATACCGATTTCGAATCAAAAAAAGCGTCGGATTCCATAGCTGCTCCCCGGTCAATTCCATCAAACAAGAAATAAATCCCAAAACATGTACAAAAAAACATTACCGCTGCTGCTTACCTGTAGCGCAGCCCTGATCATGGGTTGCAACCAACCCCGGCAGAACGCCGAAGTGAAATCCGGCGAAACTACCCAGGCCGCCAACAAAGTGGCAACCCGCCTTGGCGATCTGAACCTTGAAAGCGGCTATCCCTCCGAATCGGCTATCAACCGGCTCTATGATGAGCGGGACTTCCAGAGGGCCTGTCAGGTGCATACCTGGGCATTGCCGATGGTAGGTTTCCATGCCTTACATCTGGCCCAGCGCGACCAATTGGGAATTAAGGACGGTGAGATGTCCATGTTCTTCGACCTTAAAGACAAAAGCGGGATGCTCACCCCCAATATCACCACCCTCTACGCATTCAGCTTCTGGGATTTCAACAAGCGCGGCCCTATGGTAGTGGACGCCCCTCCCGGACTGGTGGCCGGTGGTGTGCTCGACCTCTGGCAGCAGCCTATAACGGATATCGGTCAAACAGGCCCCGACAAAGGTGCCGGCGGCAAGTACCTCATTCTTCCTCCGGGATCAAAAAATACGGCGGCAGCGGGATACCGCACTTTTGTATCGCCCACCATGCAGGTATGGTTTGGTACAAGAGCGCTGGACCCAGACCCAAAAATGGCCGAGCAAACCATCCGCAATTTCAAAATTTACGCCTGGGATGAAAGGGCCAAACCGGCTCCGACCAATTTCGTACCGGTAAACGGCAGGCCCTGGACTTCGGCTCAGCCCACCAATGCCGACTATTTCAAACTGGTGGCCGAGGCGTTGAATGCAGAGCCGGTTCAACCCCGCGACAGGGTCATTTACGGAATGTTGTCATCATTGGGTATCGAAAAAGGCAAGCCCTTCAACCCCGATGAGCGCATGAAAAAGATATTCGACGAAGCGGCCATGGTGGGAGAGCTGACCGCACGCGCCAACGCCTACGACAAACGGTTCAGCGGATCGGTGGTATGGAAAGGCAAGAAATGGGAATATGCCAACATGGTTGAACTCAATCAGGAAGACAGCAACTATACCCAGTTGGACCAGCGTGCATCCTGGTTCTATGAGGCCATCGGCAACAGCACCGGCATGCAGGGAAGGATCCTGGGCTTTGGCCAGGTTTATCTGGAAACATCCAAGGACAAGGCGGGCAAGTGGCTCGAGGGTGGAAAAAATTACAAGATCCACATACCTGCAAATGCACCGGTGAAGCAGTTCTGGTCCATCACCCTCTATGACAATGTGACCCGCGGCCCCGTGGTGACCGACCAGGGATCGGCCGACATGTCGTCGAGAAAAGACGTGGAACAGAATGCGGACGGATCAGTGGACGTATTTTTCGGGCCCTCAAAGCCTGCCGGTTCCAACAAGAATTACATCAAAACCAATCCCGGCCGTGGCTGGTTCCCCTATTTCCGCTTCTACGGACCCAGCGAAGCCTACTTCGACAAAACCTGGCAGCTGGAAGATATCGAGGAAATCAAATGACCGGATGAAATAACCCGGCCGTTAAGCAAACCGGGTTCATTGCCCTTAGGGCTTATCCAAAAACCAAGGGGCGCGGAGCAGTTTTTCTTCAATTCGCCGAGGTGATGTCCTTTACAGCCGGGAAATCAGTTTTCCGTTCCATGGCTGTGGAAGGATCTGACCTCGGCGATTTCGCTGTGGTAGTAGCGGTACCAGGACGACCGACCTTTTTCCTTCGCCTCAATGTGGATGGGATGTTGCGCCCAGGCCCGCACGGCATCCATGTCTTTCCAGTAGCTGATGAAAGAGCCACGGCCTCCGTGCTTGAAACTTTCATAGCCCAGGTAACCCGGAATTCCCTTTACCAGTTCGATCGTCTGTTGATCATATTCCTCATAACCCTCCAGATCATCGGAAAGGTAGTAGTGGAATATGGAGGCGATGAACGGGGGTGCAGGTCGTTCTTGCTTGTTCCAGTTGATCATGGGGAAACCAGTTTTGATGCAATCTTCCTTCAGGATCAAATATCGGCGCTTTTGTTCTCATCCAATGTGAAATCCTCTGAATCCTGATTCAGAAATTATCCGGTCTGCACTCCGTCAAATCAAATATTTCCGGCTCATCTATTTTTTCGCAACCGAACAATCTTTCAGAAATTGCATCAAAACCTTCGGCACAGATGCAAGAAAAATCACCAAACCTCTCAAAGTCTGTCGCACTTCAGTTCCGGGCGGTTTATTTCGGCGGCAACTGGACCGCGGTAAATATGAAAGATACGCTTCAGGATATCGGTTGGCAGCAGGCTGTCCGGAAGCCTGAAGGCCTGAACTCGATTGCACTGCTGGTTTTCCACACCGGATATTATGTCCGGGAAGTGTTGAACGTGTTGCGGGGAAACCCGCTGCAGGCACATGACAAATACAGCTTCGACCTGCCCCCTGTCACTTGCGAAAAAGAATGGAATGACCTTGTTACGGAGACCCTTGAAAACGCCCGTCAGTTTGCCGATGCGATCGAAGCGCTGCCCGAGGAGCGGTTTGGGGCCGATTTTTCCGATCCGAAGTACGGAAGCTATTACCGCAATCTTCACGGCATCATAGAACATACGCATTACCATCTGGGCCAGATTTCGATACTGAAAAAACTGACTGCAACTTTACAGTGATGCGGATATGGGAAAGAAAAGAAAAATCTCGACGCCGGCTCTTGTGACGCTTACTGTAGGCCTATTGCTGCTCGTTGGCCTCGGATTTTATTTTGCATTCCCAAGACTGGTCCGCTATTCCGGATTCGACATTTACATCCCTCCGGGATATGGCATTCACGGAATCGACGTGAGCCATCATCAGGGCCGCATCGACTGGCAGGAGGTCGCCGCCATGAACATACACGGCATCGATATCGGCTTCTGTTTCATCAAGGCCTCGGAAGGAACAAGCTTCACCGATAACCGGTTTGCGCATAACTGGCGGAACGCAAAAAAAGCAGGAATTCCCCGTGGCGCCTTCCATTACTTTACGGCGGGGATTGACGGAACACTGCAAGCCAAAAAATTCCTGAACACCGTCAGTTTCGAAAAGGGCGACCTGGTTCCCGTCGTGGACATTGAAGAAGCCAACGGTTTAGGCAGAGCCGCACTGGTAAGGTCGCTGAGCGACTGGCTGGAACTTGTGGAACAGCGTTGCGGGAAAAAGCCCATCATTTACACGGGAGCGGATTTTTATGCAAAGTATCTGGAAGGTGATTTCGACGATTATCCCATTTGGGTGGCCCATTATTTCGCACCGCTTGGCCCGCGGATAAGCCGGGACTGGCATTTCTGGCAGCACAGCGAACGGGGAAGGGTGAACGGTATTGCCACCCGTGTGGACTTCAATGTTTTCAACGGCGATCAAGGCGATTTCAATAAATTGCTGTTGAACTAAGCGGCCGTTTTTTTGTTTGGCCTTCAACTCCTGTATGGAACCCGAAGTAAAAGCCTTTTTGCTGCGCATCATCAACAGCCTCTCCATGGTGCTGCTCTGGATGATGGTCAATATGACCGCGGGCATCTTCTATGGCCTGGCGTTTTTCGACAATAACCCTTCGGCAACCAATATCCTCTACTGGTTCTTTTGCCTGCTTAGTTTCGCGGCACTGGTTGTTTATCTGCGCAAAAAATGGAAGGGATTCCGTGAACTTACGGACCAACGGGTTGATTAATACGAACGAGAAGTTACGTTTAGCCCAAAAACTCCCCCGTATAATGCCGGTGTGATAGCTGTTTGGGCTAATGAAATTGGTCCATCACAGAGATCCAATAGGGATAACCCCATCAGCTGCTGTGGTCGGCTACAATGTACCATCGGCCGGCAATTTTCCTGAACAGCAGGGAGAAGGCCCCGCCTGCATTGCCGATGCTTCGGGTAAGTTTCCATTTGCCCGCTACAAAATAGGCCTTGCCTGAAATACGCTTCAGTTCCAGTAGGTCAAAATGCAGTTTGCCCATTGCAGCGGTATCAGGATAACCTTTACGATAGTTTGCAAGGGTGGAGTGCCAGCCATAAGTGAATCCGTTTTTTCCGATAAATACCAGGGAATCATTGTTCCAGTATCCCTGCATGAACCCCTGCAGATCGCCCCGGTTCCAGGCGTCCACCTGATGGGCAAGCAGGTTGCGGATAGATGCCTCAGCATTACCCTTAGCCTGTGCGGAAGAAAGAACAGGCATGAACAAACCACCCGTAAACAGCAGAAGAAAGAGGATGCGCATGGCTGATTTTTGTGTTGGAAGTTGCTGAATCATAAATCGCCGAGCTGCGGACGAAGCACGATGTTTTCAACAACAGCCCCTGGTGAAAGGGAAGCGGCAGAAAAAATCATGGAAGCAATGTCGGAAGACTCCATGATGCGGTGTGTACTGTTGTCATAATCGCCCCAGCTCTCGGTATGCACAGCGCCGGGATAAACAGCCGTGACCTTTACGTTCTTACCCTTTAGTTCTTCCCGAAGATTTTCGCTGAAGCCGGCAAGTGCATACTTGGCGATACCATAACTGCCCCCGGCGGGATAGGCTCGCATCGATGCAATCGAGCACATGTTGAAAATATGTCCACGGCCCTTAGCAATCATCAACGGCGCCAGAATACGTGTGATATGGTATGCGCTGAACAGGTTCACTGAAAGCATTTGCTCCAGCGATCCGGCCTCTTCTTCAAGAATGCTGCCCGGCCTAAAGGTTCCGGCATTGTTCACCAGGATATCGGGGGCTCCGGATTGGGCCACATGGTATGCAAAACCCTCAGCACCAACTTTTGTACCCAAATCGGCGGCATAGGAATGAAACTGTGATTGCGGATATTTTTCCCGCCACCGATTGACAACGGCTTCCAGCTTTTCGGGATGCAACGCGCAGGCAAAAATACGGGCGCCTTCCGCGGCAAACCGCTCCACGATAGCCGCACCGATTCCCCGGCTGGCACCGGTAACCACCAAGGTGCGCAGTTTCTGATTCTTCATAAATCTCCTGTTTTGAAAGAAAGTTCCCCCATTCCCCGCAATTTTGCACAAAGAAAAACAAATACCGGCGAGGATTCCGGTTTGCGGCGATGAAATACAAACATCTTTTTTTCGACCTCGATCATACCCTGTGGGATTTTGACCGCAACGCGAAAGACACCCTGGAAGAAATCCACCGGCAATTCGAACTGGGTAAGCGGGGCATACCCCACTTCGATCATTTCTACAGCACCTACAAGCAGCACAACGAAATCATGTGGGACCGCTACCACAAAGGATTCATCACTTCCGAAGAACTCAAATGGAAACGGATGTGGCGCACCCTGCTCGATTTCAAAGTGGCTGATGAGCTGCTTTCCCGAAATATGAGCGAAAGCTTCCTGCAACAGCTGCCCGAAAAAAAGCAATTGTTCCCGCACACCCTCGAAATCCTGCAGTATCTGTCGGAGAAGAATTACCGGCTGCACATCATCACCAACGGCTTTGAACTTACCCAGCAATCGAAAATCACCAACAGCGGTATCGCCCATTTTTTCAGTCATGTCATCACCTCCGAAGCCAGCAACAGCCTCAAGCCCAAAAAGGAAATCTTCGAGTTCGCTCTCGACCGGTCGGGAGCAGGGCTTGAGGAAAGCATCATGATCGGCGACAACCCCGATGCCGATATCCAGGGCGCCATCAATGCCGGGATGGACAGCATCTTCGTCAACCATACCGGAGCCGAAGTACGGGTTACGCCCACCCATACCGTCACCCACCTGAAACAGCTGGAAAACATCCTTTAGGGGCATGAAAAAACCCGCATCAAGCGGGTTCTTTCAAGTACGGTTAAGACCTTACATTTTTTCGGTCTTGCTGTCTTTGCTGCAGGATTTTCCGCCGCTCTTAGATTTACAGCAGGAAGAAGAACTTTTCTTGCAGCATTTCTTGCCTTTCTTGCCATGATCGGCGAAGCTTACACCGGCAAAAAGCAGGGCTGCAGTGGAAAGTACGAGTACTTTTTTCATGTGAGTGGTTTTAATGGTTTTGATTCCCCTGTAGGGAATATAAAATTACGCCGAAACGGGATTTTCCTGAGGAAAAGATGTTAATTTTTTTCCAATGCTCCGATAAAACCGGGCGGTCCTGTCGTAAGCACTGAGGCACAGGCGCTTATCTTTGCCTCTCCGCAAGCAACCCATCGAATATGTCAGACAAAACCAAGGCATTTGTTGAAACCAAGGCCGAAAACGGTATCAGTACCGTCACTTTTTTCCATCCCAAACGCAACGCGCTGCCGGGCGCCGTTCTGAACGAGCTTGCCGATAGCATCCGCAAGGCAGGTGAAGATTCGGCTACCCGTGTAGTGGTACTGCAAAGCCTCGATGCGGGTCTTCCCGAAGGAAAAACCGGCACCTTCTGCAGCGGAGCAAGTTTCGATGAACTGATCGCCATTAAAAATGAGGCCGAAGGACTGGCGTTTTTCAGCGGCTTCGCCAAAGTGATCAACGCCATGCGGAAATGCCCCAAGTTCATCATCGGACGCATTCACGGAAAATGTGTAGGTGGCGGCGTAGGACTTGCCGCTGCAGTGGATCTGGCCATTGCTGTCCGCGGCGCCGATGTCAAACTTAGCGAACTGGTTGTGGGTATCGGTCCCTTTGTGGTGGGCCCGGCTGTAGAACGGAAAATGGGATTCTCGGCTTTTTCCTCGCTGGCCATCAGGGCTGGCGACTGGCAAAGCAGCGCATGGGCTTTGCAAAACGGCCTGTATGCCGAACTCCACGATTCGATTGCAGCGATGGATGAGGCGATTGCCCGTCATGCGCGTAATCTGGCAGACAGCAATCCTGAGGCCATGAGCGAAATGAAGCGGGTGTTCTGGGAGCAGGCTTCGGATTGGGATACCCTGCTTACGGAACGGGCCGCAGTCAGCGGCAGACTGGTGCTGAGTGCGTTCACCCGGCAAGCGATAGAAAAATTCAAGGAAAAATAAGTAGCATCGAATGTATCACATGTGCATGCCACCACAGACGCTGATCACCTGACCCGTCACATAGTTGCTGAGCCCGCTCGCCAGAAACAGCGCGACATCGGCAATGTCTTCCGAAGTGCCGAAGCGGCCCAGCGGAATGCCGGCCTTGTACTTATCCCCTGCATCACCCTCTTTGAGATAGCCTGTCATATCGGTTTCCACAAAACCCGGTGCTATGGCATTGCAGCGGATATTGCGGCTGCCTAGCTCCTTGGCCACGCTTTTGGTGAATCCGATTATACCGGCCTTGCTGGCGGCATAACTGCCCTGCCCCGCATTGCCCATCAACCCGATAACGCTGCTCATATTGATGATGCTGCCGCTCCGGGCCTTCATCATGGGCCTGATGACCTGCTTGGTCATGTTGAACACACTCTTGAGATTGGTTTGCATCACTTCGTCCCATTGCTCGGGACTCATGCGCAGCAGCAGATTGTCTTTTGAAACACCGGCATTGTTGACACAGATGTCTACGGTGCCGAAGGTTTTCAACACCTCATTCACCAGGGTTTCGCAGGCGGCGAAATCGCCGGCATCGCACTGGTAACTCTGTGCATTCACACCCAGAGCCCTGATGCGCTCTTCCAGTCGGGCAGCCCGTTCCCGGCTGTTATCGCTCAGGTAAGTAAAGGCGATATGGCAGCCGTGTTCGGCAAATTTCAGGGCCACGCCCTCACCGATGCCACGGGCAGCGCCGGTGATGATAGCTGTTTTTCCTTCAAGTAATTTCATTGGTAAAAGGAATACTTTCGGTTGAATGAATAAGAGTTGGTCTCGTTAGAATCATGCAAAGGTACGCTTTGGCGAAAAGGCAAGAATCTCTTCCAGGATTTTGCGTTCATTGCTGAGCCGGGGTACTTTGTGCTGCCCACCCAGTTTGCCTTTGCTGCGCAGCCATGCATGGAATGTACCCGGGTCCAGCGCATGAACAATTGGCATACGCAGGGCGATATCGCGGTGGCGCTTGGCTTCATAATCGCTGTTCAGGGCCTTGAGCGCCTTATCGAGTTCCGATACGAACTGTTCCAAAACGGCAGGTTTTCGCTCGAACTCCACCAGCCACTCGTGCGTGCCGTTTCCGCTGATGCTGAAATACACGGGAGCTGCCGTGTACTCCGCCACTACCGCACCGGTGAGTTCACAGGCCCGGGCAATAGCACGGTCGGTATTGTCCACAATCACTTCTTCACCAAAGGCATTCATATAATGTTTGAGCCGCCCGCTCACGCGGATCTTGTAAGGATTCAGGGAACTGAACTGCACCGTATCGCCCACGAGATAACGCCATAGGCCGCCTGTGGTACTGATGATCAGTGCATAGTTGATGCCGCATTGTACTTTGTCGAGCCCGACAGTACGTGGATTGCTCTTGCCGTATTCCTCCACGGGCATGAACTCGTAGAAGATGCCATGCTCGGTGAAAAGCAACATGCCGTCGTCTTCCGGTTTTTCCTGGCCGGCAAAAAAACCCTCGCTGGCATTGTAGATCTCCAGATAATTGATGGGGGCACCAATCAGTTTTTCGAACTGCTCACGGTAAGGCACAAACGAAACGCCGCCGTTGATATAGAGTTCCAGATTCGGCCACACCTCACGGATGGTTTGTTTTCCTTTGATTTCGAGGATACGCTTCAGCAGAATCAGGGTCCAGGTAGGCACCCCCGCAAGCGAAGTCACATTTTCGCCGGCGGTGTGCTGGGCAAGCATTTCGATTTTCCGCTCCCACTCGTCGAGTAAGGCGATACTGAGTTCGGGCGTGCGTAGCCACTGTCCCCAGAAGGGCGAGTTCTGCATAAGGATAGCGCTGAGGTCGCCGTACTGGATATCAGGCGCATCGTCAAGCGCGGAAAGTTGGTGCGATCCGCCTACAACCAGTCCTTTTCCGGTGAGCAGGTCGCTCGAGGGAAAATTCTTGTAGTAGTTGGTCAGCACATCCTTGCTGGCCTTGAAATGGTTTTCGCTCAGGCTTTCCTCGCTGACGGGGATGAACTTGCTTTTATCGGATGTGGTGCCGCTGCTTTTGGCAAACCATTTCACCGGGGTGTTCCACAATACGTTTTCTTCTCCCTGCATCATCCGCTGGATATAAGGCTTTATGGCATCGTATTCCACAATGGGCACCCGCTTCTTGAACGCCTTCACGCTGAAGAGGTTCGAAAAATTGTACTTGCGGCCATACTCGGTGTATTGTGCGGCGGTCACCAGTTCCTGCAGCACTTCACGTTGAGCTTCCACCGGACGGGAACGCCAGTTCTGGATGCGCCAGCCGCGCATCCGTGCGATTTTGGACAATACCGATGAAAGCAGTTTCATATTTTTTAACCAGGGGCAAGATCTTGCTTAATCCGGTTTACTGCGATGATTTTGCTTCTTCATGGAGATAATCCTTTCTTCTCAGCTCGAAATTCCGGCCCAGGTAGAGGCGCCTGACCTGCTCATCTCCCGCAAGTTCCTCAGCTGTTCCATGCTTGAAAATGCTGCCGTCTATCAACAGGTAGGCCCGGTCGCAGATTGACAAGGTCTCATTCACATTATGGTCGGTGATCAGGATGCCGATGTTACGCAGCCGCAGCCGGGCAATGATTTCCTGGATATCTTCCACCGCTATCGGATCCACACCGGCAAAAGGTTCGTCGAGCAGGAAAAACTGGGGATCCATTGCCAGGGCCCGGGCAATTTCCGTCCTGCGCCTTTCTCCGCCGCTAAGCGTATCGCCATTGTTCTTCCGCACTTGCTGCAGCCGGAATTCATCGAGCAAGACCTCGAGCTTCTCACGCTGCTGCGACTTCGTGAGTCCGGTCATTTCCAATACCGATGCGATATTGTCTTCCACCGAAAGCTTGCGGAAAACACTCGCCTCCTGCGGCAGATAGCCGATGCCCATCTTCGCCCTTTTATACATGGGCAGTCGGGTGATATTGCGGTCGTTGAGAAAGACTTCCCCGGAATCGGGCTTTACCAGCCCCACCACCTGATAGAAGGAAGTGGTTTTTCCGGCACCGTTGGGCCCCAGCAGGCCTACGATTTCACCCTGCCGTACTTCAAAAGACACGTGGTTGACCACGGTTCGGCTGCCGTATTTTTTTACCAGCTCGCGGGTTTGTATGACTGAATGCACGGCTTCGTGGTTGTTGTTCAAAAATAACGGAAATATTCGCATAAGTCAAGACTCGCAGGCAATTCACGGCAATGTCAACAAGCGGGAGTTATCTTATGATTTGGCGTTAACTTCGTATCCGCTTTACAAAAAGACCATGAAAGTCACCGAACATATTGCCAAAGCTACCGACACGCTTGTTTCTTTTGAAATTCTTCCCCCGCTCAAGGGAAAAACCATCAATACCATTTACGCCCATCTGGATCCGCTGATGGAATTCGGGCCCGCATTCATCAATGTGACCTACCACCGCAGCGAAACCATGTTCAAAAAGAAGACGGACGGCAGTTTCGAAAAGATTGAAGTACGCAAACGTCCCGGAACCGTGGCCATCTGTGCAGCCATCAAAAACCATTACAATGTGGATACGGTTCCGCACCTGATTTGCGGGGGCTTCACCAAAAGGGATACCGAAGATGCGCTGATCGACCTCAATTTTTTGGGCATCAACAATGTGCTGGTGCTGCGCGGCGATGCGGCGAAAAACGAATCCGGCTTCGAACCCGAGCCGCACGGGCACGGCTATGCGGTAGACCTGCTGAAGCAGGTGGCCAACCTGAACATGGGCATCTATCAGGAAGAAGATATCAAGAACGGTGGCCAGATGGATTTCTGTATCGGAACCGCCGGATATCCTGAAAAGCATTTCGAGTCACCCAATTTCGAAACCGACCTCGCTTTTCTCAAAGCCAAGGTGGATGCCGGCGCCGACTATATCATGACGCAGATGTTCTTTAACAACGATAAATTCTTCCGGTTCGTGAAATCCTGCCGGGACATCGGCATCGAAGTGCCCATCATTCCCGGACTCAAGCCCCTGACCAACAAGAAACAACTGACCACCCTTCCCAAGATCTTCCATGTGGATATTCCGAAAGAACTTTCCTCCTCGGTAATGAAGGCCAAAACCGATGAAGATGTGGTGCGTATCGGAACCGACTGGCTGGTGGAGCAGTCGAAGTCGTTGAAGGCCTTCGGCGTACCGGTACTGCATTATTACACGCTGGGCAACCCGCGGGTGATTTATGATGTGGTGAAGCAGATCCGCTGATCAGCCCTCTTTGTGCTTTGAGGCGGCTGAAGACCGAACATCCTTCCTTTCATATACCGGAGCACCCGACTTCATCTTCTTATATGTCCAGCAGCGGATCGCTTCGCGGAGCGTGCCTTCGGCGTTATCGGCGAAATAGGCACGGATATAGCGGTTGTATTCGAACTGGGCGGCGGGTTCTTTTTTTACTTTGCCTGTTGCTTCCGAATGGCGGATCTTCTTCCACTGAAGGACGGCATCCCCAAGCGTATGCCCGACATGTTGTTTGAGCCAGGCCAGAAAATCCACATTGAAGGAGAACCCGGGACCTATTTGTTTGATAAAGAAATTCCGCACATTGCGAGTGTTCCGGTAATTGTCGGTAATCCGGGTTTCAGAGTGCAGGGGTGCGCTGTTCCAATCGAAAGACGATTTTTTGGCAGCGGCCTTTACGGCATTAGGGAATTGTCCTGTTTTCAGAAAATGTTGGATGCGGGCGGCGATATCGGTCTTCCCCCCCGAAGCATCCATCCCCTGCGAGCGGGCAAAGGCCTGCAGCTCCTGCTTTAACCGGTAGCGCTTAAGGAAGTTGTGTGCATCAGTGTCGGGTTTCTTAACCATTTATGGCAACTTGATGTTGGGGTTTGTTTCGCCGAAATTTCTCCAGCCATTTCTCCACCGTGGCATTTGGTAAAAACAAACCATACTGAATTATGAAAATGATTGACATGCCGTAAATCATCAGAAACAAAAAGATTCCGGCATGCAACAGGATTCCTGCGACAAGCATGGTCTTGCGCCATCGGGGTACCCATACCAGAAAGGGGAACGATACTTCGAACAACAATACAGAATAAGAAAGCAGCATGATGAGATAACGCTGATCGCCCAGCCACCGGTTGATGGCGAATGCACCGAAGCGCTCATCGTTGAATGCAAAGCGGATGGCCGACCCGTTAAGCCAGAGCGGATCGTTCAGTTTGTGCAAAAAGGACGAAAAATAACAAAGGCAGAGATTGAGCATGATGGAAAATGCGGCGAGATTGCTGATCAGATTCACCCGCTCTTCTTGGTCCGGAGTACGGGGCGTTGTGGGGAAAAGCGTGAACCGCTTGTAGGTATCGGCGAAGGATAGGTAGAACAAAAGGTTCAGGGCCATCTTGTCGCCACTGTTGCCGAATTTGTCGTTGAGCCAATAGATCAGGCTCATCCAAAGAAAAGCGAGAAAAGACACCGGGTTGCGGCCGATGCCCAGCAGGTTCAGCAATAGCAATAGAAAAGCAAAGCCAATCAGATAGGGATAATCGGCACGGAAATACGCCGTATCGAGATGAAAAAAACGCATGGTCCAGGAAGGTGCAAGTTGAAGAACGCTGTTGTTGCTGTAAATAAGGTCGAAAGCGTTCCTGCGGAAAAAAAGCTGCTGCATGTACCAAAGTGAAAGCAGTACACGAAGAAGTGCCAGATAATCGCTTTTCCGGTTACCACCTTTTAACAGGTTCAATATGGGATACAATTGATTCAATAGGTTAGGCTAAAAGGAATGTTGGAGAAAAACGTGTATTGCCGCTGGCCTGAATGCCATTTCTCCGGCTTGGGTTTCAGGGGGGTGATGAAATCGCGTGAAACGATCATTTCAACCCGGCCCCGGGGCAGGACCCTTCCGGAGCGCAGATAGACCGATCGGCTGTAAACCAAAATACTCCGGAATGCGGAGGCCCGAGTCGTGTCGGATGCGATATCGGCCGAACTGCGGCAAACGAAAAAACTGTCGGTCTGATCGGGGTATAGGGAGTGCCAATGTTCCTTGCCATCATCCACCTGATGCTCCAGTCCGTTTACGCACCAAAAGAACAGATGATCAACCGCATCTTCGCTGTTATTGAAAGGGGCTGATCTCTTCTTCAGGGCTACAAGCTCTTCCCAAAGTTGGAAGGTGTCTGCTTTGGCAAGGGGCAAGGTATCGTGAACTACCAGCATCACTTTACGGTTAAAGCCTGCGGTGGGTGAAAACAGACGCCAGTCCTGCTTGATAAAGGCACGGTAACCGAGGGAGACCCGGGGAAATACCCGGGCGAAGCTAGCGGGGAGGAAGGTCATCCCCAACGTGAACAGCCAGTATCCGGCGAAGACCATAAGGGCAAAAAACAGCAGGATGTTTTGACCAAATAACCGCTTGCGATATGCCGGTTGCAACATGGGCTTAAAGTTAGAACAGATTGCACTTTTGTTGAAATTTGTTTTGAGACCGATTTCCCTTCCTGCTTAATTTTGCGTCTCAACAAATTAATCTTCATGTCAAATTCCGGCAAGCTTCTTTTAGGAGCACTTATGTTCATCGTGACAACCGTTTCAGCCCAAACTGCGAAATACGAATGGAAAACCGCCACATCAGGCGGGTATGCCTACCGCTATGTTTCAGGAGATCCGCTCAAGGCCCGCTTCTATCAACTGAAGAACGGACTCACCGTCATCCTCAGCGCCACAAAAAAAGATCCGAGGATCCAGTGTTTTGTCGCCGTAAAGGCGGGAAGCAAAACCGATCCGGCCGACCATACCGGACTTGCCCACTACCTTGAGCATATGCTCTTCAAGGGTACTGACCAGTACGGCTCGCTTGACTGGAGCAGGGAAAAACCCGAACTGGAGAAGATTGATGCGTTGTATGAAAACTACAATAGTACAACCGATCCCGAAACGCGCAGGGCCATATACCGCCAGATCGATTCCGTCAGCGGCGTCGCCGCCCGCTTCGCCATAGCCAACGAATACGACAAGATGATGAGCAGCATGGGGGCCAACGGTACCAATGCATTCACCTCTTTCGAGCAAACCGTATATACCGACGATGTGCCCGCCAACGCCATCGACCGCTATCTTAAAGTGCAACAGGAGCGTTTCCGCAATCCGCAGTTCCGCATCTTCCATACCGAACTGGAAGCGGTGTACGAAGAAAAGAACCGCTCGCTAGACAACGACGGTTCCAAAGTGATTGAAACCCTGTTCCGTGAACTGTTCCAGAAGCACAATTACGGTCAGCAAACCACCATCGGAACGGTGGAACACCTCAAGAACCCCTCTTTGAAAGCCATCCGCAATTATTTCAATACCTATTATGTGCCCAACAATATGGGCGTCATCATGAGCGGCGATTTCAATCCCGACCAGCTAATCAAAAAAATTGACGATTGCTTCGCCTACATGAAACCGCGCACCATAACCCCTTACACGTTCAGCGCCGAAACCGCCCTGTCCCAGCCAATCATCCGTGAAGTGGTCGGTCCCGATGCGGAAAATGTGACCATCGGATTCCGGCTGCCCGGAAATAAATCCTCCGATGCGCTTATGGCCGACCTGGTGGGAATGATTCTGACCAACGGCAAAGCCGGACTCATGGACCTGAACCTGGTGAAAAAACAAAAACTGCTTCGCGCTTCTGCACAGGCCTATCTGCTGATTGACCATGGGCTGCTTTATATGCAGGGCTTTCCCACCATGGGCCAGTCGCTCGATGAAGTGAAGTCGCTCATGCTGGCCGAAATCGAAAACCTGAAAAACGGCAATTTCGATGAAGGCCTGATTACCGCAATCATCAACAACCAGAAGAAAATGGTCATCCAGCAGTCTGAAACCTATACCGGTCGTGCCCGAAACCTGATGGATGCGTTTACCAACGAACTGGACTGGAAGAATGAAGTGGCCTACACCGACCGGCTTTCCAAAATCACGAAGAAGGATGTGGTGGCCTTCGCGCAAAAATATTTCGGCAACAACTATGTAGCCGTGTTGAAAAGAAAAGGGGAGGACAAGGGTGTTGTGAAAGTGGAAAAGCCCCCCATCACTCCGGTGGAAACGAATCGCGGCTCGCAAAGCTCATTCGTGAAAACCGTGAATGCCATGCCGCTGGGTACCGTAGCCCCCGTCTGGATCGATTACGATAAGGACATTCAGAAGAGTAAAGTGGGTAAGGCCGATTTGTTGTATGTGCCCAACCGCGACAACAGCATCTTCCGGTTGCGCTACCGCTACGATGCAGGCACCTGGAACAACAAGAAGACGGGTATCGCCCTGCAGTACCTGCAATTTCTGGGCACTGAGAAAATGAGCTCCGAAGAAATCACCAAGGCCTTCTATCAGATTGCCTGCAGTTACTCGGTAAACAGTACGGCGGAATTCACTACCATCACCATCGAGGGCCTGCAGGAGAACTTTGCCAAAGCGGTAACCCTGTTTGAAACCCTGATGGCCGATTGCCGTGCCGATGAGAAGGCCCTTGCTTCGCTCAAGGCCAGGCTGAACAAGGCACGCGCCGATGCCAAGCTCAACCGCTCCGCCATCATGAGCGGCCTGGTGGCTTATGCGCGCTTCGGCAGCAGCAATCCATACAACTATGTATTGAGCAACGAAGAGCTGAACAATATGACCGCCGCCGAACTGGTTGACATCATTCGTTCCATGAACGGTATCAGTCACCAGATTCTCTATTACGGACCGCAACCCATGGACGCCCTGGGCCGTCAGCTCACCACCCTGCACAAAATACCTGCCGGTTTCACCGATCCCGGGAAAAAAGCGGCTTTTGTTCCGGTGCCCCAGTCAGCGAATTCCATCCTTTTTGCCGACTACAATATGGTGCAATCGGAAATCCGCTGGGTAAGAAACAACGATAACTACGCGCCGGAAAAAGAAGCGACGGTCCGTTTCTTCAACAACTATTTCGGAGGCGGCATGAGTTCGCTGGTATTCCAGACCATCCGTGAGTCGAAGGCGCTGGCCTACTCCACATTCGCACTATATGCCACACCGGAAAAAAAGGAAGACCCTTTTTACACCGTGGCTTATGTGGGGTGCCAGGCCGACAAGTTCGACGAGTCGGTCACGGCGATGAATGAATTGCTGAACGACTTGCCCGAAGTGAAGACCAACATCGAAGCGGCACGAATCGGCATCAAAAAAGATCTGGAAACCGAAAGGATCACCCAGGATGAAATCATGCTCGATTATCTCGCAGCCCGCCGCAAGGGATTGAACAGGGACCTGCGTAAAGACATGTATCAGGCGGTTGACCGCATCGGTTATGCCGAACTCAAACAGTTCCACAGCTCGAATATGGCCAACAAGCCCTACACCTTATGCGTGCTCGCGTCTGAAAAGAAATTGCCCGTAGAAAAAATGGCCAAATACGGCAGCGTCACCAAACTGACGCTTGAACAGATTTTTGGGTATTGATTCTTTCCTATCGATTTATTTTCCATGGCCCTTAGGGGCCATTTTTTTTAATACGGGTGCCATATGCTGAAAATCCTAATTTTTTGCCAAATCATCTTCCCGGAAAAAAACACCCGGACATACAATAATATCTTTGTAATAACGCTATAAGAGAAAGGTCCAAAACCCGGAAACTTCCGTAAATCCTTTGAAATGAGAAACCTCAGAAAGATACCCTTCCTGTCATTCCTTATTTTGTCTGTCATTGCCATCAGTGCGAGCAGTTATCGAAATACCGCAACAGCAGGGCACTATACGTCCAGGCCCTTGTTGTTGAATGTCATTCCCGACAGGCCCGCCAACTTCCGAGAAGAAATGGCAGCAAGGTACGATCAATGGTGCCTTGCTGCGGAAGGAATAGGTCAGGACGTTTTCGAATATGCAGTTACCGGCTATGCAGCGCTCAAAGAGAAAGGAAGGCTGTTGAAAACGGAATATATCACCATCATCGATTTCAGCAAACCCTCCAACCTTCCGCGGCTCTTTCTGCTCAATATGGAAACCGGAAAAATCATATTCAAAACACTGGTGGCACACGGAAGAAACTCCGGAGGCCTGATGGCGGAATCCTTTTCCAACAACGAATCTTCGCTCGAAAGCAGTCCCGGTTTTTATATCACAGATGAAACCTACTTCGGTAAGAAGGGTTATTCGCTTAAACTGCTGGGATGCGAAGAGGGTTTCAACAACAACGCCTACCGCAGGGGCATAGTGATGCATGGTGCCGATTATGTAAGTGAAGATTTCATCCGGAAAAACGGTTTTCTGGGCAGAAGCCACGGTTGCCCTGCTGTTCCGGCGCAACTCAACCGGAAGATCATTGATGTGATCAAAAACGGCTCCTGTCTATTCATCTATTTTCCCAGCAAGAAATATATCTGCGGCTCCCGGTTGCTCGAGCCGGCGGCATGAACGATTTAACGTTTGGCACGACAGAGAACAGTCCCGCTTTTTTCGGGGCTGTTTCTTTTTTATAAACAGATGAGTGCGGCGATAATCTGGCTCGTAAGTCCCAGAAAAATTCCCGAATAGATGTCAAACGGACGATGGTCACTCACCAGCAACCTGCTGGTACATACGCATCCGGTCAGCAGCAGTGTGATGACCAGCGGCAACCCCATGAAAACCCTCCCCTGGGAAAGCAAGATGAACATCAGACCCAGCGCACCTCCCATACCGATGGCGTGCATGCTGATCTTGAAATAAATATTGCAGATCAGAGCGGCGGAAACGGCGAGAAATACGCCGAAACAAAAGGCGGTGAGGATGAGGGGAACGGCGGGCTGGTTGCGGAACACCAGATAGATCCAAAAGAAAAAAATACCGCAGGCGATATAGGGGATGATGCGGTCGCGGCTTGAGTGCAGAAAAAAGGAACTGATGAAGCCGAGACGGCGAAGCAGGAAGACGGTCATCAACGGAAGAAAAACCATGGTATAGGCAACGCGGGCTATCAGCCAGTTTTTTCCGGATGCATCATATCCTGCAAAATACTGGGGATGTACATAAAGCAGGAACCAGGTTACGTATAGCGGAACGAAAAGGGGATGAAATACGTAGGAAAAAAATTGGGCCATCCCCTTCAGGAAAAGAGGAGTGGCAGGCGATGGGAATCCGGAAGGTTGCGGAACAAGTGGCGCTTCTTTTTGCATAATGTCAGGGCTGGTGGACTCAGAGTTCCTTGCGCATCCTTGCCACGGGAAGGTTCAGTTGCTCGCGGTATTTCGCTACCGTGCGCCGTGCGATGTTATATCCCTTTTCCTGAAGCAATTCAGTGAGGCGTTCATCGCTCAGCGGATGCTTCTTGTCTTCCGCTTCAATCAGGTCGCTCAGGATTTTCTTCACTTCCCGGGTACTGACTTCCTCCCCGCTTTCGGTCTGCAGGCTTTCGCTGAAAAAGAATTTGAGCCGGTAGGTGCCGAATTCGGTCTGCACAAATTTGCTGTTGGCCACCCGGCTCACCGTGCTGATATCGAGCTTCGTGATTTCGGCAATATCCTTCAGGATCATCGGGCGCAGTTCGGTTTCGTCGCCGCTAAGGAAAAACGACTGCTGATAGATCATGATGGCTTCCATCGTGGAGAAAAGCGTGTGCTGCCGCTGGCGGATGGCATCGATAAACCACTTGGCCGAATCAATCTTCTGTTTGATGAAAAGGATGGCTTCCTTCTGCCGCTTGTCTTTCTTGTCGCTGCGGTCATAATCCTTCAGCATGTCGCGGTATCCCTCGCTGATCCGCAGGTCGGGTGCATTGCGGCTGTTGAGGGTTAGCTCGAGTTTGCCGTTGTTGTTGATGATGAAGAAGTCGGGTATCACATAGCCTTCGTTGGCGCCCGAGGTTCCGACATGGCTTCCGGGTTTGGGGTTCAGCCGTATGATGGTTGAAATGATGTCGCGGAGTTCCGTATCACCGATATTCAGCCCTTTTTTGATTTTGTCGTAATGCTTTTTGGAAAATTCGTCGAAGTAGTTTTCCAATACCCTGACCGGATGGTCAACATTAACGCCTTGTTCCCTTCTGCGGTAGAGCTGGATGAGCAGGCATTCCTGAAGGTTGCGGGCGCATACGCCGGCCGGGTCGAAATCCTGTATCTGGCGGATGAGGCGCTCAAGTTCTTCGCGGGTGGTAACAATATTCTGGCGGAAAGCGAGATCATCTACAATCGAATCGGGATCACGACGCAGATAGCCGTCGTCGTCGAGGTTGCCGATAATCTGTTCGGCGATTTTCCGTTCGTGCTCGGTCAGGGTAAGCTGACCCAATTGCTCCAGCATCAGTTCATTGAAACCCGTCTCCACCTTGTGGGGCATGGTCTTTTGTTCGTCGCCATCGCCGTAATGCTCGTCACGCGTCTTGTAGTCGGCTACCTCATCATCACCGGCCTGAACATATTCACTGATGTCGATGTTCTCATATTCCTCCGCGCTTCCATCGAACTCCTCCTCGCCATTGTCGAACTCCTCGGTTATTTCCTTTTCGAATTGGTCGGTTTCATCGGCATCGCCGGCTTCCAGGGCGGGGTTGTCTTCCAGCTCTTCCTTGATGCGCTCTTCCAGCTGGGCGGTAGGAACCTGCAGCAGTTTCATCAGCTGAATCTGCTGAGGCGAAAGTTTTTGCAACTGCCGTTGATATAGTCCCTGACTTAAGGCCATTGTTCGGTTCTTGGTATTCGTTAGCCGGTTTAGTGCCGGTCCATAGCGTTATAAAACGCCGTAAATTTACATCCATTCAACGGGTATGATGAGGGGAATCCTTACTTTTTTGACGAGTAGCATGATTTTTGTGGGAACAGCAGGCTTTGCTCAAAAACAACAAGCATTACCGGCCGCATCTTCGATTTTTCTCCTTCCCTCCGGCGGACCGAATGCATTCATAAAAAAGTTTCCGGGTGAAAAATCAACGAATCCGCTGAAGCCCGTCCCTGCTGATTTTTACCGTTCGGGCATGGGCTTTTTCTGCCGCAATGAACTCCGGCTCGACCGTATCATGATTGTTCCGATCCGCTTCCGGTTGGGAAGTCTGGATGCCTGCAAGCGTCAGGAAGGATATCCGAATTTCCGTTAGGCTATTAAAATAGCTTGGCCGGACAACACTGCCCGGCCAAGCTTTCTGATCTATATACTTTATTCGACACTGAAGCGCAGGGTTTGTCTGAATCCCTCCGATCCAAGAAATTCGGCAAAGTATACTCCTGGGCCGGTTGTTTCAGGAAGCGAAATCTTCCTCACAACAGTTCCACCAGGATGGCCAAAACGGTTGTTCAGCAGGGTCTGGCCGGCCGCATTGAACACGCGTACCGAATAATCACCGGCAGAAAGTCCCTCGAGTTGGATGTTCATGTCGTTGTGCTGTATGGGATTGGCAACAAGAGTTATTTCTGCAGCTGAACGGGAAGCACTTACCTTGGCGATCGGGCTTAGTACAACCGAGCCGTCAAGATTGAAGGCCCTGATTCTGTAATAATTTGTTCCAGATGGTGTATTCAAATCCGTTAACGCATACCGGTTATTGCCTGTATTGGTCAGGCCGCCTATTTCACTAAACTGTTGTCCGTTCGATGAGCGCTCAACTGAATAACGGATAGCCGTCCGGTTACCGGCCACTTCCCAGTCAATCATGTTGCCGTCATTTGTACGGATTGCCCCTACACGAATAAATTTCACCGAAAGCGTAACGGCCGGTCTTAAAACAATGCGAAGCCGGTTTGAAGCCCGGGATGCGGCATCCGAAGTTGTTGTCAGTCCGATCACATTCACCTGCTCGTCGGACAGCACTGTTTCCAATCCGCTGAAACCGTCCTGCAATACTGCGGTAAACTGGCCACTGTAAAGGTTTTTTACGGAAATCTCCAGCTTATACGTCTTTACTTTCAATCCGTTGAGATGTAAAAAAACAGTGTCTGGTGCACTGAAAGCGCTTCTCCTTTCCACGCTGAACAGTTCATTCTGGCTGGAAATTCCGATGGATTCGCCCAGGTTGGCAAGTTTGCGGGCATCATCGGCGTCAACCTGCCCGCTGTATATGTCATCCATTTCGAGTAGCAGACCATCAAGCAAAGAACTTCCCGAAACCGAATCAGCATATAGCCGGGCGCGGATGACCGAAGCGAGTTGTGCAGGACGGGTGGGACGCGAAACCAGCATGCTTCCCGAGGACTTTGCGCTTTCCGTAACCTGCACCGTACCCGCAGAACCGGTTGCATGAACGATAAACGCCTGGCCCGATTGGATAAAGTTACTCGTCATGGTTTCCCCGATACCATAACTTCCTCCACCCGGAGTAGGCGTGTATCCAACGCCGTTAAAGGTAAACGTCTGATAAGCGCCTAGACCCTGGGATCCCGACAAGCGCGGATCCCAAACGTAATAGTAATCATCAATAGCCGTCGATTTGTTGAGCTGGCCGAAATCGATTGCTGAAGCGAACGGATTCCCGATGGCGCCGTTCTTTCCGGCGGCTACCGATATGCCAGCCTGGTCGCCCTGTTTCAGGGGCCCGGTTGAGCGTAATACAGTTGGGGAGGTGTTGCGGTTGGTACTGGTACAGCCGCGGTCGCCACGGATGAAAATCATATAGCCCTGATGGGTACTGATGGGGTCAAGCGTGCTCGGCGTTGGCGTCCAGTTATTGGATACGGGATTGTACGACTTCATGCTTACCGAATTGCTCTGGTAGTCGAAGCCCAGGGAAAGCGCAGCGGGATCGTTGGTAGTTATCCAGGTACCGTAGCCCGAGGAAACAGCGCTTCCGGATGCTTGCCCCTCCTGCCAGGCATCTTTAATGGTCTGGCCCCCGTCGGTGGCTACTGAGAGTAAATGCCATTTGCGGCCGGATGAGATATAGCGCTCAACCGTTACATCTCCGGTGATATAACCGCCGTTGCTTGCGCCCCGTGCAACAGATGCCGTAGCGCTAGCCGATGAAACCAGCGTAAGGTTTCCGTTGGAAAACAATGTACCGGAGGATACGGAAAGTGTGCCTGTCAATAGTAACGGATTTTCAAGGGCAAGGGTTTGTGTCGACATGTTTACCGTCAAGTCCTCCAACCTATTTGTGGTACCCGGTATTGTCTGGTCCATAGAGATTGTCGGACTGTAAGCGGCTCCCTCAAAAATGAGCCGGCTGCCGCTGCCCCCGGTTATTCCTTCGGAAGAGGTATTGATAAGCGTCCCTTTCAGTCTGAGTGTATTATTTCCTACTGTAAGTTTTGCACCCGACTCGAAGGCCAGGTTTCCGTTTACGCTTGTGCTTCCAGCCAGTAACTTGTTTCCTGTTCCGCCGATGGTAAGGTTTCCGTATGCCTGTGAAGAATTGAGCGCCGGAACATCCTGTGCCCCCCCTTTGAATTCTATGGTGCTGTTCTGGGAAATAGCATACGCCGTAAAATTGGCCGGCAGTGTTCCGTTGCCCTGAATGCGAAGCGTGGCCCCATCAGAAAGGGTCAGCAACCCGCCCCCCGACGTGCGCGAGGCCGAAAAAGTACGCGTGTCAAAAATCCCGGCCAGTATGTCCAGGTTTCCGGAAATCCTGATGTTTCCGGTCAGCCTTTTTATTCCGGATCCGCTTATGGTCAGATGGCCATAGGATTGCGAGGAATTCAGCGCTGCAACCGATTGGGTCCCTGATGCAGCGTTATACTCGACCTGGCTGCTGTTTCCGACGGCGTGGGTATTGAAATTCGACGGAAAGCTTCCCGCAGTTTTCAGGGTTCCGCCGTTTGCAATTTGCAATGTTCCGCCAAGCGTTGTCCGGCTTGCGCCTGCCGACTTCAAATCAAGAGTAGCTCCGCTGCTTACCGATAAATCGCCATCGATATTCAGGCTGTTGGTTCCTGTGGTGGTTGTTCCGGAACTGATTACGAGATGGTTGAAATTGTTCAACATGTTGGGGAGCGTGAACGTCCCCGTAAAAACAACTGTCCCGGCATCGGTATTATATACTCCGCTTACATCGGGAATGGCTTCCGTGATCCGGGATGCAATGAGCGTGGCCGAGGGAGTCATAGTAAGCGTACCGATGGCCCCCGGGGTATCTCCAAAGACAATCGCATCACCGACGGTTAAGGAGGCGGTTCCCGAAAAGGTCAGGGATCCGTGATTGGAACTGTTTCCGCTTCCCAGCCGGAGCTTGTTGCAGTATGCGGCGGTATTGTTTACTGTCACCACATATCTTCCGGGAATAATCACTTCGTCTGCCGATGAAGGAACGGTTCCTCCGCGCCAGGTACTGGGATTGGTCCAGTTCCCGGAACGCATCGCCTGAATCTGTGCATGGCTGTTCAGGGCAAATGCTGCAGCCCCCAGGCTTAGGAGCAGAATAGGAAACCGGCGTTTCCCCTTTTTCTTTTCAAACGATTCCGCATACAGGTTGGTGTAGAACTTTGTTTTCATAGGCATTATAATTAAGGGTGGAAAAATGCATCGGGACGGAAGTACGGATTATGTGAATCGAAATAGAAAAAAACATATTGAAATCATTTCAAAATATGATTTTCATCATGTGGTAACGGACGAGATGTGTTGTTATTGCTCCCGGAAACAGCAGCACTTAATGATAAAACAATAGGAATTTTTCGATTTCCGGTTCGTAAAAACTTGACCCTTCGGGCTAATTGATTGATTACGAGGAGGGAGCTATCTGTTCTTAGGAATAATCAAATAGACCCCCAAAGCACCGAGCGAATCGGCCAGCCAGTCAAGCAATTCAAAATCACGGTTCAATACAAGATACTTCTGAATGAATTCGGTAGCCAGCCCCCATAAGGAAACTGCCAGGGCGATAAAGAGGAAAATTATTTTCTTTCGGGAGGATGTCGGAAAGTCCGACACCAGGAAGGGACGGCAAAATAAAAAAGCCATAAGTCCGAACATGAAGCAATGTACCAGCTTGTCGGCATTGGGTAATGGAAACCTGGACTCAGGCATATCTTTCCCGGGAACACAAAGAAGTACCAATACAACCACGAACCACAGAATGGCGGGCAAGAACTCTTTCAGGGGCGGAGCCGTTTTCACATGCCGGTATTGATCAGGTTCAGGAAACCAAGGCCGAGTAACCGGCAGCATCCAGCAAGGCATTCAGATCGGCAGGGTTATCGACTTTCATCCGGATCATCCAGCCCTCGCCGAACGGATCGCTGTTCACCAATTCAGGGCTGTTTTCCAGTTTGGGGTTCACTTCCGTGATTGTACCTTTTACAGGGAGAAAAAGGTCGCTGACCGTTTTCACCGCCTCCACCGTTCCAAAAACATCATTGGCCCCCAGCGATTTTCCTTTTGCCGGAATATCGATGAAAACGATATCACCTAACTCGCCCTGGGCGAAGTCGGTGATACCGATGGTGGCCGTATCGCCTTCCAGCAAAATCCATTCATGCTCTTTGGTATAGCGGAGGTTTTCGGGAATTTTCATGATTGTGTTTTTGTAAAAAGAATTTTGAATACCGTTTATCATAACAGTTCCATCTGCATGCGGATATCTGCAAGCGGCCGGTCAACTCCGTCTTTTTGCACATGGGCGATTTTCTCCACCACCTCGATTCCGCTGATAACTTCACCAAATACCGTGTACCCCATGTCGAGAAAGGGTGTTCCGCCTTTCATTTTATAGGTCATGCGTTTGGCCGGAGAAAAATAAACCCCCATACGGTTGCTCAGATTGTCGAGTTCACCATCGCTGAGCGGGCGGCCTTCCACAATATAAAACTGGCAGCCGCTGCTGGCCTTGGCCGGATTATCGGTACGGGCGGCACAGAGGGCGCCCTTCTTATGAAACAACGTGGTATCAAACTCCGCCGGAATCGTATAGCCCACATCACCGCTGCCGAGCTGCTGTCCGGCAGGAGCGTTTTTGCTGTTGGGGTCGCCGCCCTGAATCATGAATCCGCCAATCACGCGGTGAAACAGAAGGCTGTCGTAAAACTTTTCTTTGACCAGCTTGATAAAATTGTCTCGGTGCAGCGGCGTCTTGTCAGAAAGCCGGATCACGATTTCGCCAAAGCTTGTAGTAATCTTCACACGCTTGCTGGTATCCACGGGAATCGAAGGGGCGGTTTGCTTTTCGGATTTTTGTTGTGCAGGCTTTTTGGCCGTCGTGACCGGTTTTTTCTTTGCCTGAGCGGTTAAAAAAACCGGAGTAAGCAACAACAGTAAGATCGGCAGAACAGAAAACAGACGCTTCATAATTGGAGAGGAATTTGATGCAATCGTTCGGCAAAATAACGCAAAAATTTCTCGCTTTAGTGGGTTTCTCTCCCGGCTGCCCAATAACATTTGGAAGCATCAATGACACTTGAAATAATCAAATGGCTCCCTGCAATCTTCGCAGCGGTAAAGCGCCTTGCAGGCCGTACTGCCGAATTCACTGAGCAGGGTGGTATGGATAGAGCCGCACTGGGGACAAGCGATACCGTTTTCGGGGATGGTAAACCGCTTGTCGGGTGGGGCGATTCCGTATTGCCTGAGTTTTTCCTTCCCGGCCTCGGTCATCCAATCGGTGGTCCAGGCGGGGGAAACGGCACGGATGATATTTGTTTTGCGAAAGCCCATGGCATCGAGCCGGGCGCGAATTTCCGTGGAAATCATATCCATGGCCGGACAGCCCATATAAGTAGCGGTGATGGTGACTTCCGCTTCTTTTCCGCCATCGGGCAACTCGCGGATATGTACATCCCGTAAGATGCCCAGGTCCACAATCGACAGCACGGGAATCTCCGGATCGGGAATCTCCTGAAGTGCGCGCCATAACGCCTGCTCCTCTGTTGGGGCTGTATTATGCATGCGATTGACTGGTTACCACTCTGCACCGGGATAGGTGCGCTGCAAATATTGCAAATCGGTCAGTATGTAGCCGAGCTGTTCCGTATGCACACCCGATTTTCCGCCGGTATGCATGTACATATTTTCCGGATAGGGAAGCGTCGCTTCTTCGAGCACAGATTTCACAGCCGATGTCCACGAAGCATGAATCGATTCGGTATCAGGAGCGAACGCTTTCTCATAAGCAGCGGGCTGAAACATCTCGCCGGTATAGGGCCAAAGATTTTCCAATGCTTTTTTCATACGGGCATGGCTTTCTTCGGTGCCGTTGCCCAGGCGAACCACCCACTCGCTGCTCCAGCGCCGGTGATACATGGTTTCCTTGACCGACTTCTCAGCAATAGCGGCCAATTCGCCATCGTCACTTTTTTTAAGCGCATGGAAAAACAGCAACTGGAATTCACTGAATAAATACTGCCGGAGGATGGTGTTTCCCCAGTCGCCGTTGGGTTGTTCCACCAATAAGAGATTTCGGTATTCCCGCTCATTGCGGAAAGCGAACAGTTTGTCTTCATCCGTATCACCGATAATACGCGCGGCATATTGATAAAGGCTTCTGGCCTGCCCGATCAGATCGAGTGAAATATTGGTCAGGGCAATATCCTGTTCCAGTATCGGGCCATGACCACACCACTCGGAATTGCGCTGACCCAGGATCAGGCTGGTATCGGCCAGGTAAAGTAAAAAAGAAATGCGGGCGTCTTGCATTCCGGCTAGTGGGTTCATGTCGTATGAATTAAAACAGAAGCGGTCGGCTTACATATGGTTGAGTTCGTCGGGCAGTTCATAAAATGTAGGATGGCGGTACACCTTGTCGCTGGCAGGATCATAAAGGCTTTCGGCCTCATCGGGGCTGGAAGCATGAATATTCCGGCTTTCCACCACCCAGATGCTTACGCCCTCCATGCGACGGGTATACACATCTCGCGCGTTTTCAATGGCCATACGGGCATCGGCCGCATGCAAACTGCCTACATGCTTGTGGTCCATGCCCTGACGGCTGCGGATGAAGATTTCCCAAAGCGGCCAGGATGATTTGTCGGACCGGGTCTGGTAATCACCACCGGAGCCCTTCTCTTCAGGTATATCGCCGTAGCGGAAAATTCGAACGCTGATGCTCATACTATTGAAGTTTTATTTCGGTTACGCACTTCGAGAATTTATGCCGCATGTGCTTTCTTGGCCGTTTTCGCACTATAGGCCATCGCCGCTTCCCTAACCCATCGACCCTCTTCATGGGCCCTCCGACGTGCTTCGATCCGCTGCCGGTTACAAGGACCGTTTCCTTTCACCACCTGCCAGAATTCGTTCCAATCGATTTCTCCGAAATCATAATGCTTGCGCTCCTCGTTCCATTTCAGTTTGTCGTCGGGCAGGGTCATTCCCAGCAGTTTGATCTGTTCGGCCACCATGTCCACAAAGCTCTGGCGCAATTCATCGTTGGTCTTGCGCTTGATTTTCCAGCGCATGCTTTGGTCGGTGTTGGAGCTTTCGGCATCTTTCGGACCAAACATCATCAAACTCGGCCACCACCAGCGGTTGATGGCATCCTGGCACATAGCTCTCTGTTCAGGCGTTCCTTTTGAAAGCACCAACAGCGACTCGAATCCCTGCCGCTGATGAAAACTTTCTTCTTTACAAATGCGCACCATAGCGCGTGCATAAGGGCCGTAAGAGGTGCGGGTCAGCATCACCTGGTTCATGATGGCGGCACCGTCCACCAGCCAGCCTACGGCACCAATGTCGGCCCAGGTCAGTGTGGGATAATTGAAAATGGAAGAATACTTCGCCTTTCCGCTGTGCAACTGGTCAATCATTTCGTCGCGGCTGATGCCCAGGGTTTCGGCAGCAGCATACAAATAAAGACCATGGCCGGCCTCGTCCTGCACCTTGGCCAGCAAGATGGCCTTACGCTTGAGGGTCGGGGCCCGGGTGATCCAGTTGCCTTCGGGCAGCATGCCTACGATTTCGCTGTGCGCATGCTGGCTGATTTGCCGGATATTGTTCTTGCGGTACTCCTCGGGCATCCAGTCGCGCGGCTCAATCTTCACTTCGCGGTCTACCTTTTCCTGAAAGGTCTTTTCCAGATCGTGTATGGGCATGGTATGTAGGATTTGAATGTAAATGTACTAAAAACTAACAGGTGTTAGTATTTTTTGTTCACGAAATTTTGCTTGCTTAGTCCTGGGCGAATAAACAACGCACAAACACGTGTTTTCTTGACATATCAACGCCGTGAATCCGTACGATCCTATCAAAGAATTCGAATTCAAAAATACCGATCAAAAACAGCCGACATAAATACGCAGGTCAGATAGAACATTCCGATACACCAACCCAGTTTGATGATCAGGATCCTGAACGGACTATTCCGGTAAAAATCCCGGCGCGAAAGGAAAAAATTCGAGATTTTCCAGGTAATGAACGTCACAAGGGTTGCAACTACTCCTGTAATTATGATCCTGAAATTGTCTGACATGAAAAGTTATTTAGCGGTAGTTCGTTGATTGTCTTCGTTCAGCCGGGATAAAATGCAACCCCTATCAATTACCCGCGGCACACAAATATTTTTTAGCCGCTCCATACCCCAACCCCTCCGCTTTTTTGAAATCCGAACAACCCCGGTCGCCCTTGTTTGACTTCATTTTACCGAGCCCCCGATAAAAATAACATTCGGCATTTTTCGGATCGAGTTTCAACGCCTTGTCCAGTTCCAGAATGGTCAATGCATAACCCCGAAGTTCATAATGAGCGATTGCCTTGTTCAACAACGCCCCGACATCACGGGGGTTGATGGAAAGCGAAATCGTGTAATTGGTAATCGCCCGCATGTAGTCCTTCAACTTGAAATAGGCATCGGCCCGGTACCGGTAGCCCTCAAATCGCGCCGGATTCTTTTGCACATACTCATCAAATATTTTTATCGCCTCCGCGTACTTGCCGAAATCCGTCAAATCCCTGCCTGATTTGAGCAGTTGCCGCGTATCCGGTGGATTCACCGGTTCCCCGGGTTTATTGGTAACTCCGGGCCGAAGCCTGATCTTTTCCTGCTTCGGTATGTCTTGCAGCGTCAGCATGCCGGGACCGGACCCGCGCAGGAATACTTTATAAACTGACGCGGGCATGTAAAGCAGGTCGGTTTTCCTGTTTTTGAAATCCTCCAGGGAATTATGCATCACTCGGTATCCCCGCTGTTCGATATAGGCGATGTCCTTAAGCTGGAAAAACACCCGGTCCCCGTCAAGCAGGATGTTGGCCGTTTCATCCAGGGAATTTCCCGGCCTGCTGAGTTTCTCCTCAATTTCGTCCGCGTTGTCCAGGAAAATGTCCTCACGCAGCCTTGTTGAAACAACTCCCTTTTTCACACGGGTATCCTTTGCCAGAAAATAGCGTTTTTGGGTCGGGTTCAGGGAGCTGCTTGATGGTGGATCAAGCAGAATGATGGAGTCGCTTGCATACCGGCCCGACTCGAACTGGATGAGTTCTTCCGCATCCCTGATCTGGTCGGGAGGAATCAGCTTCTTATCCTGCTTGAACTCGTGAAACCGGCTTTGCCATCTGTTTTTATCGACATTGTCTACAGGTGGTCTGTTTGTTTTTTCGTTTCTGATCTTTTGATATAAATACATCGAGCCCAGCAGGATGACATACCACCAGAAACTACAGCCGCCTTTCGATTTGCCGCTTCCGGTGTTTCCTCCCGGTATCCTCGGTGGCTGCGGAGGAGTGGGCGGAGGCAGTGACGGCGGGGTTGGGTTGGGAGGGGATGGGGTTGTTCTTCTCGGTTGGCGTGGCCGGGGGGTGGATTTGGATTTGTTTTCATCAAGCGGAAACAACTGCAAATCGTCATCATTTCCGTTGTTAAGCAACCGGGAACGAAGGAATACTTGCGGGTTCCGCATCCGGGAAAACCAGTCAATGGCGGCAAACGGGTGGATGAATCCCAACATCAGTTTCGCGGACTATATGCTTTTGAACAATTTTTTGAAACCGGAAGAGCCCTGGTCCGATATGAAATCTTGAAAACAGCTCCGCCATTCCATCATACCGGGTCGGTTTTGAGGGGTATCGGAATCAAATGCGCGTACAAACAGCTGCTGCAGCTCGCCGGAAATACGGGGGAAGTTGCTGTGCCACACATCGTTCAAGGTCTGTTGGTGGAGGAATTTCCGGTTCCGGCCCCAGGCAAAGCATTTGTTTTTCACATAGAAGCCCCGCTCGGTGCCGTCGGTGAACCGGGTTCCGCCCAAAACGGAAAAAGGGTGGGTGTTGAAGATGAGCTGGTAAAAGATAACCGCGATGCTGTAGTAGTCATAATACCTGTCCACCGGCCCCTCCGGCGCCATGTAATCGGGCGTGTATTGCGGATGGGCAGGCCCCAGCTTGCCGGTGTTGTTTTTGAACGTCAGGTTGTCGAGATCGAGTATGAACGGAATGATGTTGAGGGAATTCCTTGTCTGTTCGATGGAAACCAGGATGTTTTTGGGCTTGATGTCGAAATTGCAGAGATCGAGGTTGATCGGCGCGCCCTGACGGGTTTTCAAATCATAGATTTTCCCGAACGAATTGGAAAGATAATAACAGAGGATGAACCGGTTCCGGAGTGTTTCGGCACCATAGGCATAGGTTCTGGTCCATTGGTCGTAATGGGGCGATTGCCGGTACTTGTAAAAATTGCTGGTGACCACATGGCTGAGGTCGATGCCCCCTTTCACGGAATCCATTTGGTACCCGATGATCCTCCCTTGTTTGTTCTTGACCACCTCGTTGGGCCAGGAGCCTACCGAACGGACAATATCGCCGTATTGGATGTTGAAATCGCCGATCTGTTCCAACTCATACAGCTTCTCGATCCGGTCGGGAAGAAGAGGCTCCTTTTTCAGGTATTCGGGCCTGAAGATTTTCAGGGCCCGGTTCTTGTCGTTCGAACGGGTATATACCTGGGCAGCCGCTCCGTTTCCAAGCGGGGGGCCAAGGGAAATCGCATTGCCTCTGGAATCGAAGTACATGAATTATCTGTAATAGAGTACAAGGGTTTTGTCATCATCCAACAGCGGGCTGGCTATGCTCGGCAGTACCGTTTCCTTCCCGTCCAAACAATAAATACCCTCATCAATCAGCCGCTGCAGGCGCTCGTTGCGCGCATTGGAGTCGCCCGCTTCGCGCAGTGACTTGATGGTTCCTTCGAAAAAAGGATGATAGGGCAGGTTGAGGTCATAGAATGCTTCACCGCCCAGAATGGAATCATAAATGCCCGTCTTGGGGCCTTTGCCACTTTGGTCGATGATGAAATCCTGACACCCGTCGGTGGAAGCGAAGAAATAATCAATCTGTTCTTCAAGCAGCAGCTGCGACCGGAACACGTTTTCCCAACCTTCTTTTATGAGGAAATAAGTGGCACCGGCCGTAAAGGTCATGAAGGGCACCATCAGCGGCTTGACCTCCTTACCATTGAAACAACCGGCCCGTCCATCGCCCACATTCGCCGAAAAGATGCCGACCGGCGTATTGACCACCAGGATCAGGGTGCAATGGAGGCCTGCCTGCTGGTAGCCGTTGTTTGTTGCATATTCCAACAAATCGGCCCGGGTCTGGGAAAAAAGCTCCTTGCTCAGGTTGTTCCATTCCTGTCGTATCGCTTCTTCCTTCCCGGAATCGGTTTTGCAGGAATCAATTATTTTCTGGAGCAGGGCCGTCCGGGAATCGCACACCTCATACAATCGCTTCACGCAAAAGGAAGAGGCGAGGTGGGAATTCGCGGACGATCCCGCTCCGTCCGATACAATCGCCACCTGGATCTGTTCGGTCAGGTTTCCATAGGCACATGAATCCTGGCAAGGGGTGGGCGGATTGGTTTTCCTGTGCGCCTTTCCCTGCACACAGGCCCAGGCAACCTGATATTTATCAAGCATGGAAAACTTGTTTTGATGATGGCCTATTGAAAAAATCTACGGTTGCGTTCCACCAATCAGGTGCTCAGATCGAACGTGACCGCCTGTGCCACATCAGGAGAAAGCTGGGTAGTCTGCGCTCCGCCACCCTGGTTCATAACCCCCGAAATACTGGCACTTACAAAAGCGAATACCTCCGAAAACTTGGAGATGTCCTTGATCTTATATGCCTTGGCCTTGTTTTGCAAACGCTCGTCGCTGGTTTGGGCGGCCAGCTTGGCAAGCAGCTGCATGTCGGCCGCATCCACGCCGAAAGGCAAAAACACAAAGCGTTTTTCTTCCGATTTCTGCTGTATGTTCTGATCAAGCTGCTCGATCTCCTCGGCTGTGTTGGTGGGTGCGCCATCGGTAATCAGTACTATGAAGGGCCGGTAATACTGTTCGCCGTTGGACTTGTAAAATTTCTTGCGGTCTTCCACCAGCTCCATCGACTTGTTCATGCCGGCAACCAGATTGGTGGTTCCTCCGGGAGAAAGCACCGGCAGGTCGGTATCTACGGAAATCAGATCGATCGGGCGTTCCACACGGGCATCATCATCAAAAGCGACAATACCGATTTCAAGGCGGTTCGAAAGGGTCGGGTCTTCCAACACATCGTCCTTCAGTTTTTTCAACGCGGCATTCAGTTCATCGATCGCGGATCCCGACATGGATCCCGAGGTGTCGAGCAAAAGTACGACCGGACATTTCTGGTCTTTGTTTCTGGCTTGTTCCATAATGGTTTTTTGTTTCTATTGTTAGTGACTGTAAGCTATTGTTCAAGAAAGGAAGCAGGAGTAACGATGACCAAAGTCAATTTTGCGGTCAATGCAAAAGTCCAATTTTATCGTAACCTCTTTTTTTCTAAACGAAGGCACAATGATTCTAAAATCAATCGCATGTGAAGTTATACGAAAGTGACATTACATTCAAGCCCAAAATTTTTTCCCTGTGATGGCGATGTGCTCCCTGTTTGGGAAATAACGACAAGGCATACGAGCGGACTCGTGCGCCAGTCAGGGAGAACAGGATGCTTCTTCTTCCCCTCCTTTGAAGGGGTCAGGGGAGGCCTTCGACAGCTCTTAAACTTCAGGACCTTAACCTCTATTTTCTATTTCTTAAAATTTTGGCAATCGGTATTATTTTCTAATACATATGATACCCTTGATTAAACGGTTGATGCGTAAATCTTCCCTTTCAGATACAATAAAGCCAATATATTATTTCTTGAAAACAGTGAATTTATTAACTCCTGAATGGTTTGACCTCAAAGATTATTAGTACAAAACGCTACTTATGAATGAATTTATAACTTAAAATAAAAATTATTTGATTTTTCAGTACCTTTTATTGCAAGGTACCAAACATTGCCCCTATATTTGCATTGCCAAATACGGAATCCCGATAAAAACAAACACATGACTACCGATAATACAGCCAGCCAGATGCGCAAAGGGGTTTTGGAACTCTGCATCCTGGCCATCATCAAAAAAGAGGAGGCCTACCCCTCCGACATCATCGAAAAAATGAAGGCGGCCAACCTGATTGTGCTGGAAGGAACCCTGTATCCGCTGCTTTCACGATTGAAAAACGCCGAGCTGCTAAGCTACCGCTGGGTGGAAAGCAGCGGCGGGCCGCCCCGCAAATATTTCGCCCTTACCGAAAAAGGCGCCGCCTTTTATGAAGAGCTGAAACAAAACTGGGAGGCGCTGAACGGGGCGGTAGAAGAAATCGTCCGCGAAAACACCGGCTCCTGATAGAACAACTTTTACGAACAACTTCAATACAAACAATATGAAACAGGTCATCCACATCAACTTCCAGGGACGCGTGGTGCCCATCGAAGTCAGTGCCTCCGACATGCTCGATAACTATCTGCAATCGCTCAAACGGCATTTCGCCGGTGAGCCGGGTGGAGAGGATATCGTCACCGACATCGAAGCCCGTATCGGCGAACTGCTCGACGAGCGGCTCAAAAAAGGAGCGGCCTGCATCACCGACAGCGATACCACCGACATCATCAACAGCATCGGACAACCGCACGAGTTCGACGGCGAACCGGCGAATCCCGAAACGGCCACCGGCCCGACCGGAAGCACGGCGAAACTAGTACGTAACGAGTCCGACAAAATACTGGGAGGCGTTTGTTCCGGCATCGCAGCCTACTTCAATATGGAAGCGCGTGTAGTCAGAATCCTGTTCGTGCTCATCGCCCTGTTTTTTGGTGGCGGTATTCTCGCTTACATCATCCTCTGGATCGCCCTTCCCCGGGGAACCGTGGCAGAAAACAGCAACCTGAGAAAAAAACTGTTTCGCGACCCCGACAACAAGATTGTTGCGGGCGTATGCAGCGGGGCGGGAAACTATCTGGGCATCAATCCCTGGATTCCGCGCACCCTCTTCATCCTGCCCTTTCTGGGAAGTATCGCCGGATGGGGAAATGATTTCGGCAATCTGGTAAACCTCACCTTCAGTCCCGGTGCGCTACTCGCCTACATTATCTGCTGGCTGGTCATTCCTGAAGCAAAGACCACTTCCGAAAAACTGGAAATGAAGGGAGAGCCGGTGGACATCAACAGCATCAGCAAAACGGTGAAGTCCGAATTGAAAGACGTGGAGAAAAACCTGTCTGCTGCAGGAGCCCGACTGGCCCAAACTATCGGAGAAAAAACAACGGCCACGGGTACAACGACACGGAGGCGTGGGCTGGGCGATTTCATCGTATTGCTGCTGAAAATTTTCGGATACTTCATCATCGGTATCGTCGTATTCACCCTGCTGGCCGTACTCTTTGCACTTGCGGTTTCCGCCGTGGCCGTATTCCCGCTGCGGGGTTATGTTATCGGAGGCGGATGGCAGGAAGCATTGGCCTGGGGCACACTGATCTTTTTCATCATCGTACCACTCATCGCATTGATCACATGGATCATCCGCAGGCTCACCCGTCAAAAAAACAAAAGCCGCCTGCTGGCCGGGTCCTTCGCCGGATTGTGGATCATCGGATGGATCTGCGCGATGGCCCTGGCCGCCTCGATCGGCCGCGATTTCAAAACGCACAACAACCTGCAGGAACAGAATATACCGCTCGGCAATCCGCAGGTCGCAAAACTCATACTGAAAAATGAAACGCCAGGACAAATTGTCCTCAACAACTCGTCGCTCAACCTGTTCAACTATATGGCCGACTCGGCAACGCTCGATAATGTGCACATCAGCATCGTCAAATCACCCAACGACAGCTTCCGGGTTAGCCGGATCTATTTTACAATGGGACGAAACAATTCGGATGCGGATACACGGGCCGCAGCCATCCAATACCCGGTAACACAAATCGATTCACTGTTGGTGCTTCCACGGGGCATTTCCATCAACCGGAAAAACAAATTCAGAAACCAACAGGTAACGCTTGTCGTGTATGTGCCGGTAGGAAAACAGATCCGGATAGAGCGCCGGGAAAATGAGGACAATACCTTGACCATAAACCCGGGCTCCGATGATGTCCGCATCAAAAACGAGGAAAAAGGCTGGCGGCATAATGTGGACTATATCATGAAGCCGGACGGACTTTACACTGCAGAAGGAATGCCCGCTCGATTAATGGAATCCGATTGGCGGAAAATCGAGGGGGATTTCGAATTGGAAGGAGGTGAGCATTTCAAACTGAAAATAGATGAGGATAAGATTGAAATCACAACTCCGCCGGATGTGCCTGAACCTCCTGCTGTGCCGGGAAATAAAGAAAACAGGAATAAGGGAATAGAAAAAAACGACACATTGATCCGGATCAAAGGGGCCATCAGCCGTCTGCTGAAAAAGGAACGTTCTTCGGGGCAGGACATGGATACAGATGCCGGCCGGATGCTGTTCATCGTCCCCCTGGCAGGGATGCCCTGATACAAGAATGCTTGCGAGATAGGAAATTTTTGAGCGCGCGGGACACGCTATGCCGCTGAATTGCCCCATCAAGCATGGTTTTGTTTTAATTTTACATGAATAAAAATTCAGTGCCATGATAAAGACCGGAAGCCCCATGATCAGTATATACACGGAAATGACTCCGAATCCGGAGACCATGAAATTTGTAGCCAACAAGCTGCTCTATCCCGGAAAAAGCATTGATATGGTGGACGAGGCGGCGGCCGGACCTTCGCCGCTGGCCCAGGAACTCTTTACCTTCCCCTTCATCAAGTCGGTGTTCATCGCCAGCAATTTCATCACCCTCACCAAATCCAGCGAAACCGACGACTGGCAGGACATCATTCCCACCATCAAGCAGTTTTTGAAAGAGTATCTCGAAGAAGGGAAAACCGTCATCAACGAGGAAGCTGTGGCTGCGGCCAAACCCGCCGGGGGCAATGCGGTCAATGCCGACGACGACGATGTGGTCAAGCGCATCAAGGAACTGCTCGAAAATTATGTGAAGCCCGCCGTTGAAATGGACGGAGGGGCCATACAATTCAAAAACTATGAAGAAGGAAAAGTGACCCTCATGCTCCAGGGGAGCTGCAGCGGTTGCCCCAGCAGCATGATCACCCTGAAATCGGGCATCGAGGGTATGATGAAAAGAATGATTCCCGAGGTCAGCGAAGTGGTGGCCGAAGCGGAATGATTGCCTGCCCCGCCCTACCGGTACACCGCCCTCCCACCGAAAAAAATGATTCGTGGAAAACGCCGGATTCCTTTCCAACCTGCTCCACGACCTGAAACAGACCGGCCCGCTCGAATACCTGGCTGTTTTTTCGGGTATCCTCAGCGTTTGGTTCAGCAAGAAGGAAAACAGGCTGGTGTATCCTGCCGGTTTGCTGAACACCCTGCTCTATATTTATCTGAGCGCCAAAGGCGGTTTGTTCGGTGAAGCCACTGTCAATCTTTACTACACCGTCATGGGTGTTTATGGCTGGTGGTGCTGGTCGAAGCGGAAGCCCGACCAATCCTTCGCCCTGCATATTTCCAGAAGCAGCCGGCGGGAACGGAACTTCCATTTTGCTTTTTTCACGCTGATTTTCCTGGGCATGTTCCTGTTGCTGACCTTCCTGAAAAACCAGTTCGCCAAAGACACCCTGCCCCTCGCCGATTCCCTGGCCAGCGCCTCGGCATTCACGGGCATGTACCTGATGACGCGGAAAAAGCTGGAAAGCTGGTATTGGTGGATCTTCACCAATCTGCTTTCCATTCCACTCTATGCCGTTAAGCACTATCCACTGACCTCTATCTACTATCTGATTTTGCTTGTGCTGGCAATAGCAGGCCTCCGGGAATGGAGCAACCGTTTCAACAGATCAACAACAGGATGAACCCGATTGAATCGACCTATTGCGGAGCCATCAAAAACATGTCGGGAACAACCGCCCGCCTGCATCAGCAATACCATGACCGGCTCTATGGCTTTCCCATTCACAATGACCGGGAACTGTTCGGCAGGCTGATTCTGGAAATCAACCAGGCCGGCCTGAGCTGGACCACCATCCTGCAAAAACAGGAGGCGTTCCGAAAAGCCTATAGCGATTATGATATCGAGGCAGTAGCCACATACGACGAAAAGGAAGTGGCCCGCTTGCTGAACGATGCAGGCATCATCCGCAACCGGCTGAAAATTGCGGCTACCATACACAATGCCCGCGTCATCGGATCTTTACGTAAAGATGCCGGTTCCTTCAATCGGTGGCTGGACCAACATTCAGGAAACGATCTGAATATGTGGGTCTCGCTGTTCAAGAAAAACTTTAAGTTCACGGGAAAAGAAATCGTGAACGAATTTCTGATGAGTACAGGATATCTGCCCGGTGCGCATCACCCCGAATGTCCGGTTTATAAAACAGTAAGGGCACAACAACCTGCATGGACAAGGAAATAAAAAAAATAGTGGTAGTGGGTGCTGAATCCAGCGGCAAAACGACTTTGTGCAGAGATCTGGCCGCTCGGTTCAACGGACAACTTGTGGAGGAATATGCCCGGGAACATCTCATGGGAAGCGGATCCGAATACCGGTTTGAAGATTTACTGCCTATTGCACAGGAGCAAATGATCCGGGAAGACCAAGCGGTAAAAAAGGCACAAAAAGATGCAGCGCCACTTTTCATCGATACGGATCTGCTGGTGATGAAGGTTTGGTCCGAATTTGTTTTCGGGAACTGCCACTCCTGGATATTGAACCAGCTTGCGGTTCGCCAATACAGCCTCTATCTTCTTTGCAAACCCGATCTTCCCTGGGAGAGTGATCCTCTGCGCGAGCATCCCGAACCGCATAAGCGCAACAAGATTCATAAGCTCTATCTCGATTTTCTTATCAACCAGCATGTGCCCTGGTTCGAGGTCGGCGGAACCGGAGAAACCAGGTTGGAAAATGCGGCCGGAAGAGTCTTGTCCTTGCTAAAGAAATGATTGGGCGAAATCATACCGATTGCCAAAATTTTAAGAAATAGAACATAGAGGCTAAGGTCCTTAAATTAGAGAGATCAGCGGTTCAGACAATTGTATCGCGAATAGCTGTCCCCCTTCCACGCACAAGCGTTTTCTGGCCTCCACAGCCGGCGGGCTGCGTACCGATGTCCGCGCTGCGGCCGCTTCTTCCGGAAAATGACGCAAGCTATTTTCCGTCTGCCACCTTCGGTGTCACCGAACCGGCCAAGGCGCTCCCATCGGTACTGGTGAATCTTTACAACCGGTGGCCGCTTGAAAGTCATAGCGATTGGACATCTGTAATGGACCAATTTTATTAGACAAAACAGCTATCACATCCGAATCATACGAAAAAATTATTGGGCTAAAAGTAACGTCTCTTTCGTGTCAGAACCATCCCCGGCGCTTGAACACCCCCATCATGGCAATGGGTACCAGCAGCATCAAAGCCACCGAAATCAGAAATCCCCATTTGTTATGCAACAGCGGTATGGATTCGAAATTCATACCGAAGATGCCCCCTATTACTGTTGCCGGAGCCAGCAGGCAGGTAACGATGGCCATCACCTTCATCACTTCATTCATACGAAGGTTGACCGAGTTGATGTAGAGGTCGTGGATGTTCATCATCATGTCGCGGTAGTTTTCCGCCAGGTCGTTGGCCTGCATGATATGGTCGTACACATCCTTGAAGTATTTTTCGGTGCGTTCTTCAATCAGTTCGGTTTCGCTGCGCAGGATGCCATTGACCAGCTCCCGCACCGGAGCGATGCTCCTTTTCAGGATGATCATCTCCTTGCGCAGCTGGTTGATCTTGCTCAGGCTCTGGGTATCGGCCGTCCGCAGGATATCCTCTTCCAGTCCCTCGATCTTTTCGCCCAGGCGCTCCATCACCAGGAAATAATTGTCAACAATCAGGTCGAGCATGGAGTAAAACAGGAAGTCAGCCCCATGCTGGCGGACTTTGCTGCCGGTGACATTCAATTTGTCGCGCAAGGGGTTGAATACATCTTTTTGTGCGTCTTCCTGAAAACTGATCACAAAATTCTTACCCAGCACCAGGCTTACCTGTTCAATTTCGACCGCCTCGGTTTCTTCGTTGAAGTACAACATGTTCAACACACAGTACAATACGCCGTCCATCTCATCCATTTTCGGCCGCTGGCCCAGGCTTTGGATATCTTCGGCAATCAGGTAATGGATGCCAAAACTGTTGCACAATTGCTCCACATCCGTTTTGCGCAGGCCATCCACATTGATCCAGGTGGTGGTCGTAGTTGCGGCGTAGGAAAAACAGGCATCCACACGATCAAAATCCTTCACCTCGATCCGGGTGGCATCGTAGTCATACACGAGCAGCCGCACGGGGTTTTGTTCCGCCCGCTGGGGTTCCACCGTCGGGTTTACCCGCAACACCTTTTTGGTGAGCAGAGGCTCGATCGGATTACGTAAATAGGGCAGATGGCGCCGTTTTCTCATTTCGGTTGGGTTGCTTGCGATTGGACAAAAACAAACACTCCCCGAAAATAAGCAATATCGGATTGGGAAAGACCGTGATGCAGGGTCCCCGGTTGCAGAGAAATCAACCGGAATTTTTTGTCTGAACTGTGATTGAAATGATTGAATGAAGGCTATGATGGCACCCCTTCCCAGGCGATGCCCCCACCCCAAAGTCCTGCAGCGGTGCCGGTGGGACTCGCCGTCTTTTTGAACGGTGATTTTTCTGTCTGAACAATGATGGGGATAATTGAATGAAGGCTATGATGAAGAAAGGTGGGCATCCCGCCCGACTTCCTTTGCGCCTTGACCTGCCTTCCCGCCTTTGAATGAACCCAACTTGACCTTCTGGCGCAAGTGTTCCCCTATGAGCGGATCACTCATTCTGGCGCAGGACTCCTGTCCTGTGACTTTACGTCGCTAAACATCCTTCTGGCGCAAGTGTTCCGCCATGAGCGGATTACTTGTTCATCCATCTTCGCCCTGATTGAATCAGGGCCTCCCGTCAAAAAGGGATACAATCCCAGGAGTTTTTCAGACACCAGTGACCCGTCCGGAACGGATTTTTGACTCCCAAAGGGATTTTGTCCGGACGGAACACTGGCGCCAGAAAAGGCGGACGGAAACGCCAGATGGTAACAGCACATTGGCAATAGGCGAGGTTTCGTCTCCGCTTTACAGTTTTGTGGTAGCCTAAAGTTCAGTTCTCCGAACTAACTTTTGTGCTGAAAAGCCCGCCCATCGCCAATCTTCAATACGTTATAAAATGAATTGAATGGCCCTCAGCTCGTTACCGATTTCCTGCACCCCTTTCAAAATACGCCTTGTCTGTGCAGCGGAGGGTTTTTTATGCCCCTTGATGTATTGGGCAAGCAGGCTCTGGTTCATGCCAATCCGCTCGGATAGGGCCTTGGCATTGATTACCCGGTAAAAAGAAAAAAACTGCGGCAGGTCCAGTTTGACCTGCAGGTGCTGTTCCGAAAGACTACTGTCTTCTTTGCCGAAATAAAGGTTGACGGCTTCCAGCATATTCCGCTTCAGCTCCGCCAGGGTTTTACCCGTTGTGAACAGCGGATATTTTTCGGCATAGGCCGAATAGCCCGTCCGGGTTCGTTCTACAATCATCACAATTTTCATTCGATTGATTTTTTATCGGAGGCCTGCATCTTTCCTGATTTTCTTCTCCAGGCCTTTTCCGACTTCATGACTGCCATGGGCAGGACACACGATCTACCCCGCTTTTACCGGATGCCGCATGATGAGGTGGCTGCCCGACTGACGGATTACAACCCAGCCATCCCGTTTCAGTAATCGGACCAACTCCCCCGATTTCATCCTAAAGGTAATTTATTTATTACTTTTTAAGATCAGAAATATGAAAAAGAAAACGACACTCAAAATTGTGGCGCCATGATGGACGGGGATGGTGAAAAAAACAGGAATTTTTAGTTTTTATCTCTGTTCGGTGAGAACACTCAAATATGTATCCCCGGAGCGGGAATTTGCACTTTGATTGTAGTGCTGAATATGTTGACCTGGTCCGGTTTAGATGAAAATTCAATAAGGCCTTACCAGCCAAAAAACAAGCACCCCCACACAATTTATTCGCCTTTTTGGAGTTATATATAGGCTTTTTCATAACCCCCAAAAGAACGTATGAAACCGATAACCGCCTTATACCAATTCTTTGCAGAAGGGCTGACCCGTTTTTTTGAGAAAATGATCCAGTCGCCTACGGTCTATCCCACCAGGCACTATATGAAGCATTTCCGCTACCGGAAAGGCCTCTCTTATTGAAGGCATACTTACGCAACCCAACCCCCAATAAAAAATCCCGGACTTCCGGGATTTTTGTTTCTTAAAATTCAGCGCTTTTCGGATATCGTGGAAAAGGAATCACATCCCGGATATTGCCCATACCGGTTACAAATTGCACCAGCCGCTCGAATCCCAGGCCAAATCCGGCATGGGGACATGATCCAAACCTTCTCGTATCAAGGTACCACCAAAGTTCTTCTTCAGGTATGCCCATCGCACGCATCCTTTCCTGCAACTTGTCGAGCCGCTCCTCACGCTGGCTTCCTCCCACAATTTCACCGATGCCCGGGGCGAGTATGTCCATGGCCGATACGGTCTGACGGTCCGGCGCACAGCCGTCGTCGAGCCGCATATAGAATGCCTTGATGGCGGCCGGATAATTGGTCAGGATCACCGGCTTCTTGAAATGCTTTTCCACCAGATAGCGTTCGTGCTCGCTCTGCAGATCGATTCCCCATCGGTCAATGGGATACTGGAATTTTTTCTTCTTGTTGTGGTTGCTTTCCCGGAGAATGTCGATGGCCTCGGTATAGGTAATCCTTTCAAACCGGTTGTTCACGACGAACTCCAGTTTTTCGATCAACCCCATTCCGCTTCTTTCCTGTACGGGTTTTTGCTGCTCTTCCTCAGCCAACCGCTGTGCCAGAAAAGCCAGATCTTCCGCATTATGCTCCAGGGCATAGCGAATGATGTATGTGATGAATTCCTCGGCCAGTTGTGCATTGTCTTCCAGGTCGTAAAAAGCCATCTCAGGCTCAATCATCCAGAATTCGGCAAGATGACGGGCCGTGTTGGAATTTTCAGCACGGAAAGTGGGGCCGAACGTATAGATATCGCTGAACGCCATAGCGGCCAGCTCACCTTCCAGTTGGCCACTTACCGTTAGGTTGGTACTCCTTCCAAAAAAGTCCTCACGGAAATTGATACTGCCGTCTTCATTGCGGGGAGCGGTACCATCTACGGGCAGGGTGGTAACACGAAAGGTTTCTCCGGCACCCTCGGCATCGCTGGCCGTGATGATGGGCGTATGCAGATACACGAAACCGCGCTCATTGAAAAACTGATGCACGGCGAATGCCAGCGCATGGCGGACGCGGAAAACCGATCCGAAGGTATTGGTGCGGAAACGGAGGTGCGCGATTTCGCGCAAAAACTCCAGACTGTGCTTTTTGGGTTGCAGCGGAAATTTTTCGGGATCGGAATCGCCGAGAATTTCAATCGCCTTCGCTTTCAATTCATATTTCTGTCCCTTACCCGGAGAGGGAATCACTTCTCCACTCACCTTGATGCAGGCGCCCGTGGTAATCCGGCGAAGCAAGGTCTCATCAAATTCGCCGAGTGGGGCAACAACCTGTAATTGCTGCAGCGTACTACCGTCGTTCAGGGCAATAAACTGGTTGTTGCGGAAGGTACGCACCCAGCCCATCACGGTTGCCTCGTACCCGTGCCGGTCCTGCTCAATCAGATGGCGGATTTTTATACGTTGGTTGAACATGCTTGTTGTTTGTGCGGCAAAGATAATCCGCAGGTTTGCTTTAGCGTGGAGTGTTCCGTGCGGCAGCAGGCTATCTTCCAAAATCATCCTGTACCCTTACGATATCTTCCTCATCGCTGGGGTGTGCGGCATCGGTATGTTGCCAGATTTCGGCCACAATTCCCCAGCCTGCAAGCCCCACCAGACGGTGGCGCTCACCCTGACGCAATTGGATAAAGTCTCCGGGAGCAAGGGTTTTCAGGCTTCCCTCCTCATCAGTATCACTGGTAACCACCCCTGCGGTACCACCGATCAGTTTCCAGATTTCAGCCCTGCGGTGATGATACTGCCAGCTCAGCCTGGTGTTGGGGGCCACAATCAAAAACTTGGGGCTGAGTTTGCCCGACAAGGAAACTTCGTCTATGGATAAATGTGAAAAGTACCGGGCAATGAACCGGGCAGCCTGCCCCTCATCAAGAACAAAAAACCCGCCCCAGGGCCGGGTGCTGTCTTTTTTTACAGCAGTAAAGCCGGACTGCTCCACATAAGCGGCCATGGCGGTAAAGACCTCTTCGCGGCTTGCATTTGCTGAAAAATCGGGAACCTTGAAATCCATTGTACTGTTTTTATCAACTTGAAAAATCGGGGTATCATCAGCGACCCATATAAACCATCAGAATCTGCACATCGCTGGGGTTTACGCCGGAAATGCGGGACGCCTGTCCCAGTGTGGCAGGTTTGATCTTCATCAGCTTCTGCTTTGCCTCGGCACTCAATGAAACCAGTTGTTCATACGGAAAGGATTCGGGCAGCACAAGATTTTCAAGCTGGCTCATCTTTTCCACAAGCGCCCGCTCCTTCACAATATAGGTTTCGTATTTGGTTTGTATTTCGGCCTGTTCGGTTACCGAAGCATCAAAGGCCTGCAGGCTTTCACGAAGGCGGGGCAGGGCATCGGCCATTTCGCCAAGTGCAATGCCCGGGCGCAACACCAGCTGTGCGGCGCGTTGCTTCACCTGAATCGGGGCCGATTCCAGCTGTTCCAGATAGGGATTGATTTCCTCGGGTTCAAAAACAAAGTTGCGGAGGATATGCTTGACATCCTCCACTCCCCTCTTTTTGGTTTGCAGTTTTTGCATCCGATCCTCGCCCGCCAATCCAATCCCATGGCTCATTTCGGTCAATCGCAGATCGGCATTGTCCTGACGCAACAGGGTGCGAAACTCGGCGCGGCTGGTGAACATACGATAGGGCTCATCGGTTCCCTTGTTGATCAGGTCGTCGATAAGCACGCCGATATAGGCTTCGCTCCGTTTCAAAACCACGGGCTCCAGATTGTTGATTTGCCGGTGGGCGTTGATTCCAGCCATCAGACCCTGACAGGCCGCTTCTTCATAACCCGTTGTGCCATTGATCTGTCCGGCGAAAAACAGATGATTGATGCCGCGGGTTTCGAGCGTGAACCGCAATTGGGTAGGCGGAAAATAATCGTATTCGATGGCATAGCCGGGGCGGAACATTTTACTATGTTCGAAACCGGGCACAAGACGCAAGGCACGAAGCTGAACTTCTTCGGGCAATGAAGAGGAAAAACCATTCACATAAATCTCCACCGTATTGAAGCCTTCGGGCTCTACAAACAACTGATGCCGGTCGCGTTCGGCAAAGCGGTTGATCTTGTCTTCAATACTTGGACAGTAACGCGGGCCGGTTCCCTGAATGCGACCCTGAAACATGGGGCTTTTTTCGAAGCCGGTTTTCAGGATTTCGTGCACTGCTTCATTGGTATAGGTGATCCAGCAGCAACGCTGTTGATCGGGAGCGATTTTGCGTGTATCGGTAAAACTGAACCCTGTAATTTCTTCATCGCCCTCCTGCCGTTCCATTCGTGAATAGTCAAGGCTGCGCCCGTCAATGCGGGGTGGTGTTCCGGTTTTGAGCCGGGCCGATTCAAAGCCCAGTGAAATAAGTTGTTCAGTTATTCCTGTGGCATTCTTCTCAGCCATTCTTCCGCCGCTGAGCTGTTTTTCGCCGATATGGATGATGCCGTTCAGAAAGGTGCCGTTGGTAAGTATTACGGCGCGGGCAAAAATGCGGTGACCGAGGCCGGTTTCAACGCCGCATACACGATTCGATTCTATGATCAGGTTGTATACCGTATCCTGATAAAAGTCCACATTGGGGGTTTGCTCCAGCATCTCGCGCCAGCGGGCCGAAAAAAGCATGCGATCGCTTTGGGCACGTGGACTCCACATGGCGGGGCCCTTGCTCCGGTTCAGCATGCGGAACTGGATCATGCTCTCGTCGGTAACAATGCCGCTGTATCCGCCCATGGCGTCAATTTCCCGGACAATCTGCCCTTTTGCAATTCCGCCCATGGCCGGATTACAACTCATCTGGGCGATGGTTTGCATGTTCATGGTAATGAGCAGCACCTTGCTGCCCATATTGGCGGCGGCTGCGGCGGCTTCGCATCCTGCATGACCGGCGCCCACAACAATGATATCGTAGCGGTTGAACATGAAAATCTGTGCAAAATTACCCCATGCCCCCGTTAAGCTGAAGGGTTTCCGTATTTATTTAATATTGATATTTCGTATAATATACCTTCCAGATCAGCGCCCCGGTTGAGTTCGAAAAAATGTTCGGCGGAAAGTCCCCGCATTGTTTCGAGTCGCGATCGGTTGGAGGCAAGGAAAGTGGAGAGTTCCTGCGGAATCGGCTTTTGTGTAAGTGTTTGGTTTTCAACGTGTTGTGATATTTCTCGGCAAATGGTATAGCCGGTTTTCTCAAAGAGTTCGCGAAAGTAGCCGATGAGTTGTTCGGGCGATTTTTGGATTGCTGAAACGGGTTCACCTACGCGGATATTGACAAAATTCCAGCAAAGGGCGCATTCTTTTTCCTGTTCAAAATCGAAATAGGACATAGGGGCTATATGATCGAATTGCCATTTGGTTCCGAAATCTGACCAGTTACAGCCATCCGGAAACTGAAATGAGATCCAATCCCGAAATCCTCCGATATCGATTCCAAAATAGGGCGCGTATTCCATACAGGGTTTTTGTTCCAATACATAGCGTCGGAGGGCGATTTGCCATTTCTTTTTCTCTCGGATTCTGGAAACAGAAGGGGTTGTTTCAGCTACAGGGGTCCATTTTTTCCTTGACATGGTACGAAGTTAGGAATGTTTCTGATGGAAACTGTTTCTCGTGGAACATTGTCGTTTCCGGGTGGGTGGGGAATCATGATTTGCCCCTACGACCACGCTTGAACAACTTATTAATCCAGTATAAGGGGATTAGGAAAATAAGAAGAATCATAGGAAGCCACAGGATTTCGAAAATAATTCCGGTAATCTTGTGGTTGTAGGGGTTGTAAAATAGACCAGACAACCAATAGGCTGCTGTAATCAGGGATAGTGTCAACGCGATTCTGTCCATTATCTTGATTTTGTGCTCTTTTTGTCCATTGTAGGAGCAGTAGGGATAGAAAATTTTCTATCCCTACTGCTCTTACGAAATTTTGCAATCAGCTCATCCTCCTTCGCGCGCATAATCGTCTTTTCCTTTTTGGATTTATCGCCAAATCCGACAAGATGCAGGGTTCCGTGGAAAATAACCCTTAAGAGTTCATCGGTTAGGGTAACCCCGTGTGAAATCGCATTCTCTTTTACCCGATCAACACTGATATAGACCTCGGCTGAAATGATTTCGGGGTCTTCGGAAAGGTTGAAGGTGATGATGTCGGTATAATAATCGTGCTTGAGAAACTGACGGTTTATTTCCAACAGGTACTGGTCGGTACAGAAGATAAAGCTGATGTGCTCAAGCTTCTTCTTGTGAATACGAAACTGATCGGCAATCATGCTTTTCAGCAGGACTTTACCGGGTAGAACCGGCCTCCGTTCATTATAGCGAAACTGTACACGCATGGGCTAGGTTTTTCGTGCCTATCAAAAGTATTGAATACCTTTGTAAGCACAACGAATTACATGGAGATAAAGCTATCAGAACTGAAACGTGGAAAGCCCGCAATCATCAAATCCATCGTTAAGGACGAACTTTTTCTGAAGCTGATGGAAATGGGTTGCCTGCCCGGGGAAACCATTACGGTTGACCATATCGCTCCCCTGGGCGATCCGATATCAGTACTCATTTCCGGATACAACCTCAGCCTGCGCATCAACGAGGCTGAACAGATTCTGGTGGAAGAGATTTAGTTATAATTAATTGATTATCAATTATTTATGAAAATAGGGCTTTTCTTTGGCTCCTTCAATCCCATCCATGTTGGCCACCTGATCATTGCCAAGCATCTTGAATATACCGGACAGTTCGATCAGATCTGGCTGGTGGTTTCTCCCCACAATCCTCTTAAGAAATCTTCAGGCCTGCTGAATGAATATCACCGCCTCCACCTGGTCAACCTGGCCGTTGAGGGCGAAAAAAAACTGAAAGCCTCGCAGATTGAATTCAGTTTACCCAAGCCCTCATATACCATAGATACCCTGACCCACTTGAAGGAAAAATATCCAACCCACAAATTTTCAGTGATTATGGGGGCCGATAGCCTGCAGAATATGGACAAGTGGAAAAATCCGGAGCTGATCCGGAAAAACTATTCGCTTTATATCTATAGCCGGCCGGGTTTTAATCCGGAGAAAAATCCGGAAGAGGCAAACATCCATTTTGTAGATGCCCCCCTGATTGAAATTTCCAGCACACAGATCAGAAAACTTATCAAGGAAGGAAAATCAATCCGGTATTGGGTACCTGATGCGGTACGGGAAGAAATTGAGCAAAACAATTATTACCGCTAACGCTCGCTTTACAGAAGCAATCCGGCCAACAAAACAGCCAGTACGATAAGGGGAGGGGGAACTCGGGTGAACTGAAGTAGTGAGAAGGTTGCAGCTATGACCAGAAGATTGGCGAATACACCTATGGAGAAATGGTCGATGTTAAGATTCCGAAGCAGATACAAACTTGCCGCCCATAAGAATCCTACCACCACGGCGTTGATTCCCTCAAGGGCACGGTAGATGACCACATATTTCCGAAGATGTTGCCAGACCGGAAAAAAGAAAAACACCAGCAAAGCGCTGGGAAGGAAAATAGCCACTGTGCCCAATACACAGCCCAGTAATTGATAGCCTTTCCCCATTCGGTGCAGGGCAAGGCCTCCTGTATATGAAGCAATGGAAAAAACCGGTCCGGGTATAGCCCTTACGATTCCCGCACCCGTTAAGAGTTTATCCTTTTCAATGCGGATGATATTGGCCTTGCTTTCGCTGAATCTGGGTGAATTCGGACGAGCCACATATTGGTCCACCATCATGGGAATTAGTACATCCCCACCCCCGAAGACAAAACTGCCGAAGCGGTAGAAATTCTCAAACAGGTTAAATACAGGACGGTTGTTCCATTCCTGCTTTCGTGCAGTTTCACTGAGGTAACCGGCAATGGCGAATATGAGCAGGAACAGCCAGATGTTCCTCCAGCGGATATCCCGGGGTTTGATCTTTTCCTTTTCGGGTATGCGTTTGTTACTAAAATTGGTAACAATTCCTCCAAGTACAATCAGCGCCGGGTAAACCCAGGGTATCCTGAACAGGTAAAAGGAAACCGCCATGGCCACCAGCATGATGATTTGTGTGATGGTATTATTGATGGCAATGCGAAAACTTCGATAGGCGGCAAAAACAAGAAAGCCAATCGCCATATCGGGTACAAAGCGGAAGACAGAAACATTGAGCGGAGTAGGATTAGTGTACAGGATAAAAAAAGAAAAAAATCCCATAAGCACTGAAGCCGGGGTAATCCAAATAATAAGGGTAAGCAGGGCCAGTGGCAATCCGCCCCGTTTGTAACCGATCAGGGTAAGGGTTTGGGTGGAAGATGCACCCGGAAGTAACTGGCAAAACGAGGAATATTCCAGCAATTCTTCACGGGTAACATCGCGCCGCCGGTCGGCAAAGGTTTTCATCATCATACCCAGATGACCCTGGGGTCCGCCAAACGCAGTCAGGCTATGCCAGAAGACGGCTTTGAGAAAGGGGATATGTCGTAATAATGTCAATGGTTAAAAATAAATAAATAAACTTCGGTGGATACGGGGTTCCGTACATTGTGAATAATTTTATGGTTGATTTGAAAACACATCAAAAGAACAAGATGCATCGCTGGCTGATTTATATAACCTTTGGCTGCTCATTCTTCTTTGTTTCCTCCTGTTCAAAGAAAAACTATGTGCAGACCCAGAATTACAATCTAAAAAATACTGAGGGGCGGCCGGACTACGCGCAACTCGATTACTGGGCGGCACATCCCTGGAAATGGGATCCGTCGGACAGTGTGCCGCTTCCGCTGAGAAACAGCATCTATCAAGATTCACTGGTGGATGTCTTTTTTATACATCCTACCTCTTTTTCCGACGGGGATGCAATGGGTTGGAATGCCTCGTTTGAAGATGCGGAACTGAACCGGAAAACCGATTATTCCTCTATTCTTTATCAGGCCAGTGTGTTTAACGAACAATGCCGGGTATTCGCTCCGCGGTACCGGCAGGCACATATCAGAGCATTCGTCACTACCGATGCCGAAAACAAGAAAAAAGCATTCGACCTTGCCTACGAGGATGTGAAAAATGCCTTTGAATTTTATCTGCAACACTGGAACGGCGCAAGACCCATCATCATTGCCTCGCATAGCCAGGGTACCGTTCATGCGGCCAAACTGCTCAAGGAATATTTTGAAGACAAGGTCCTCAAAAACAGGCTGGTTTGTGCCTATCTGATCGGTATGCCTGTACCCGAAAACTATCTGACATCGATTCCTCCCTGCCGCGATTCACTCGCAACGGGTTGCCTGCTTTCCTGGCGAACCTATAAAAGGAATTATGTGGAGCCCTATATCCGTGAAGAAAAATACATAAGCGTTGTCAACAACCCGCTCAACTGGAATTACCAGGATTCATCCATCGCGCCCCGTTTTATGAATACTGGTGCCGTATTGCGCAATTTCAATACAGTGAAAAGCGGTGTTGTGGATGCCCAAATACACGGAAATGTACTCTGGACCTGCAAACCGCGGTTTCCGGGTAGTTTTCTTATGCGGAAAAAGAATTACCATATCGGCGATTACAACCTTTTTTATGTGAACATCCGGAACAATGTGCGTACACGGATCAATATGTTCTGGAAACACTGATACCGCTATAATCCATATTGGCGGCTGATTTCGAGCATACGCTGTATGGGTTTGAGTGCCGCCAGCCGAAGTTCTTCGGCCATGATGACTTCGGGAAGTTCATACTCCATGGCCAGATAGACTTTTTCCAATGTGTTCAGTTTCATGTGCGGGCAATTGTTGCAGGCACAGTTGTTTTCGGGCGGAGCCGGAATAAAAGTTTTATGCGGACTCCTGATCTGCATCTGATGCAGGATACCCGGTTCAGTAACCACGATATAGGTCTGTGCCGAATCGGTCTGTGAATACTTGAGAATACCTGTGGTACTTCCGATGTAATCAGCCTGGGTCAACACGGGTTCCTCACATTCAGGATGAGCCAGCACTTTTGCATCGGGGTGCCGCTGTTTGAGCCGGATAATCTTTTCGAGGCTGAAAATTTCATGGACCATGCAGGCACCGTTCCACAAAACCATATTGCGACCGGTTTTCCGGTTAAGATATGCACCCAGATTCTTATCGGGAGCGAAGATAATGGGCTGATCCTGTGGAAGGCTTTCAATGATTTTCTGCGCATTGCTGCTTGTGCATATGATATCACTTAATGCCTTTATTCCTGCTGAACAGTTGATATAACTGATGACAAGATGGTTTGGATATTTTTCACGGAAACGGCGGAAGAGTTCCGGAGGTGCGCTGTCACTCAGTGAGCAACCGGCATTCAGATCGGGTAACAATACTTTCTTGGTGGGGTTGAGGATTTTGGCGGTTTCAGCCATGAAGTGTACACCGGCAAACAAGATCATGGCCGCTTCGGTCTTTTCCGCCTCCTGGGCAAGACCCAAACTGTCGCCGATATAATCGGCAATATCCTGTATATCCGAATCCTGATAATAATGTGCGAGTACGATGATATTCTTTTCCTTTTTCAGCCGTTCGATTTCCCTGAATAGATCAAGATCCGGCCGAATCGGCAAATCGAGGAAACCTTTTCGGTCCAATCCATTTTTTGCAATGTGGATATCTTCCATAATAAATTTATTAATTTAATTTTTTAAAAAA